>JALYUS010000834.1 GCA_030853625.1 Chloroflexota bacterium | reverse complement strand
CATCCGGGTAAATCGTCATGCCGCCGACATGAACGGGCACATGCACCTGCGGCGTGTGGTTGTAGCCGTGCGCGCTGATCGTGCCGTTCGTCCAGACGGGGAAGTTGATCGCCTCCACCTGGTCGAGATCGCGCCCGGTGCCACTCGTAATCAGGCCGACCGCGCCGAACCCTTTGTAGACTGAGCACATCACTTCGCCGAAGGTGGCGGCGGCGCAGGGGCTATCCACATCGTGAAAGACGACGATCGGTGGCCCGGAGAGTTCCCCGAATCGCTCCACCTGTGCATCGAGGCCGGAGTAGGAATCGCCGGAGCGCGGCGGCGCGGCGGAACGGAAGGTCGCCGTCGCCGCATAGCCGACGATCGGCCCCATATGCGCGAACGCCGCCACGATCCGCCCATCCATGTACCCCGTGTTGCGCGGTCGCACCTCGAAGAGTTCCACGAGATTGCAGATCGTCGGTGTGTCGAACGTCCGCAGTTTGTCCAGTACCGCCAGTGACAATACAGCCATGCCATCCCTCCCCAGTAGAGAAACCGATTGAACCGCCAAAACGCCACGATGCCATAAGGAGACTCTAATGCAGAGAGCGTAGAGGTCGCAGAGCACACAGAGGCGAAGCAAAAAGGGGCCGAAACACGATAATCATCTTTTCCTTTCTTGCCCCTCTGCGCTCTCTGCGCGCTCTGTGTTCTCTGCGTTTACGTTATCCCCGTTCCGCCCCCGGTGTTGCGAGCCAGGCGGCGGCGCGGGCGGGGAGGTCTGCCGCGCGGCCCTTCTCGACGGTGCAGCCGGGGAGGGAGTTGAGAAACGTGCGGCCATACCGCTTGGTCAGGACGCGCGAATCGAGGACGGCGCAGACGCCCCGGTCGGTGCTGGAGCGGATCAGCCGCCCGAACCCCTGCCGGAACTGCAAGACCGCCTGCGGCACGGCGAACTCCGCGAACGGCTCCGCGAACCCCTCCGAGCGCGCCTGGAAGACCGGATCGCTCGGCACCTTGAACGGCAATTTCGTAATGACGAGCACTGAGAGCGCGTCGCCGACGACATCGACGCCCTCCCAGAACGATGACGTACCGAAAAGGACCATCTCCTGCCGCTGCTTGAATCGCTCGATCAGTTGGCGCGGCCCGCCGTCCAGCCGCTGGCCGAGGACGACGATCCCCGCCGCTTCCAGCACCGGCTTGACGGCGCGGTAGGTCGCCTGAAGCGCGCTGTACGAGGTAAACAGCACGAGCGCCCGCCCGCGCGTCGCCTCGCAGAGGCCGATAATCGCGTCCTGCAATCCCTTCTGGTAGCCGGGGCGGTTCGGCTCCGGCATGTCCTCGACGGTGTAGAGGAGAGCAGAGCGGCGGTAATCGAAGGGCGAGTCCACGGCCACCTCGGTCGCCGTGTCGCGCTCGATGCCGAGGCGGGAACTGAGATAGTCGAACTTGCCCTCGGTCGTCATCGTCGCACTCGTCATCACGACGGTGCGGCGAGGGCCGAAGAGGTCCGCCTGCAAGGTCGCGCCGACGTGGAGCGGCGCGGCCTTGACGCTGACCGACCGGGAGGTATCCGCCACTGGCATCCCCGGCATTAGCGTGGGATTGCCGTCTGCCTGCGGTTGCTGTCCGCCGCGCGGCGCGTCAACTTCTGTCCAGTAGACCATGTCCGGGTCCGGTTCGGCGAGGGCGGCGGCCGCGCCGACGCGGAGATCGGTGCAAATGCGCAGGGCGCGGGTGAGCAACAGCAGCGTGTCGTCCTGCTCCTGCATCGTGTCGTCGGGCAACCGGTAGACCTGCTCGAAGATCGTCATGAGCGCCTGCTGGATCGTGCCGAGCGGGAAGGAGAGGTTATCCCAGGCGATCTCCACTTCCGTCCATCCCGTGTCGTTGCGGACATTCTGCGTGATACGCAGGCGGGTATCCGTCTCGTTCTGCGGGCGGTGGGCGAGGAAGGCGGCGAGGCGGTCGAAGAGCGCGAGCGTCAACGTCCGCGCCTCGTCAATGCGCGGCAGGAGTTCGGCGCAGAGGCGGGTGACATCTTCCTCCACATCCTTCGGGGTCTTGCCGGTGCGGACGCGGATTGGCAGGTCGGTGAGCAGGCCGCGCGGCCCCTCGGCGTGCGGCTCCGCGAGCAGATTGAAGAAGTTCAGCAACGTCACGCGCTCGAAGGCATAGCCGAGTTGGTTCGTCGCCTCATCTTCGAGGTGGTGCGCCTCGTCCACGATCAGATGCTCGTAGGGCGGCAGGACGCCGCTATTCGTCGTCATATCGGAGAGCAGCAGCGCGTGGTTGACGATCACGATGTGCGCGTTCTCCGCCGCGCGCCGCGCCCGCTGGACGAAGCACTGCCCGCGCTTCTGGAAGACGCACGAGGAGGGGCAACTGTCCGGCCCGG
>JALYUS010000825.1 GCA_030853625.1 Chloroflexota bacterium | reverse complement strand
CTCCTTCAGTCCAGATACGGCGCGAGGCCGCGCTCGATGGCGTCCGGGTCGTCGTGCTCGATGCCGTAGAGGGCTTCCTGAAGCAGGAAAGTGCTGAGGTAGAAGCGGGCACGGGGCAACATCGTCTCCATCGCGGGATAGGCTGCGAATCCCTGCCGCACGAACGGCTCGCCATAGGTGAGAAGCGCCGCAACATCGAGCGCCGGATCACCCAGCCCTGCCGATCCGAAGTCAATTACCGCAGTCATGACTCCCATGAGCGCGTCCCAGAGCAGATTGCCGCTACCGAAATCCCCGTGGATCACGGTCGGTACGAAGACGAAGTTGCCCGGATCATCGAGAAAGGCCGCGAACCGTGCCGCGATCCGCTCGCGTGCGGATGGTGGCAGATGCGGAAAGAGCGCGGCCTGGATCTCCGCTTCCAGATCGGCCCAGAGTTGACGCCAGTCGGCGGCAGGCAGTAAAGATGCAACATGATCGGTGGGGATGCCGTGCAGTGTGTGCAAGAAGGTCGCCAGTTGCGTCGCGAGCCGCCACATGATGACCGGGTCGGTGATCGCCGCGACGGTCTCGCGCCAGAGCGGTTCGCCCGGTAGCATCCGGTAGCCCGCGAAGACCTGCCCAACCGCGCGCGGCACGAGACGGCGATAGATTGGTTCAGGGATCGGCAGGGGGAGCGCGGGGCGAATCCGGTCGAGGAGGGCGATTTCCGTTTCCAGTCTCTCGATCCCCTCGTCGTGGCGCGGGAAGCGGAAGATCAGATCGTCGTTGACGATCAGGATGTCGTTGTACTGCCCCTCATCGTTCAGGCGCATCCGCTCGATACGCAACTCCGGGTATGCCGCGTAAATGGATGCAATGTAGTCAGATCGTCGGATGGGCGAACTCATCGCGGCGCTCGCTGATTGCAGCGGCTGCTACGCCGCGTCGGAAAGAAAATCAGTCGCCTTCAATTCAATCATCAGTGGTGTATCGCGCTGCAACGTCGCCGGTTCTGTCTGCTGCTTATGCTGAACCTCTGCAACGATTTCGTTCACTTTATCGTTGAGACGAATGGCGACCGGCCCCTCCAGGTAATATCTCTCTCTCTCCCGATCCAAATGTGCTGGAACATCTGCAACGGCAATCGAGAAGCCATCGAAGTTGTACGTGATCGTGATGATTACTTCGAGCACGTTGTTTGAGGTGCCGGAAATCCGCCGACCACCATAAGGCCCTATGATTCTTGTTATAGTCCTTGTTGTCGTCACCATTTTTCTCACCACCGATCGCGCTCCGTTCGCCACAACCGTGCGAGTGGACGATACATCGTGACGATTGCAACACGCGTATCATCGTCACGTTCCACGCAGACATGGAGCCACCGTCCGCGAAAGAGTATCCCCTGCCGCATACTGCGTACCATACCACAAAAGAGCCACCGATTTCGCCGTGCATCCGCTTCGATGACATCACCGGTGACAACGACTTGGACCGCTTGCTGGATGACAAAACCCTCGTTGAACATGTGCTCGTCGCAATGTTCCTCATCCATCGCGAAGTTCCCGATTTCAACGCAAAGTCGGATTGCCGCGATGGCTGCCGCATCATCCATCCGTCAGGCGTTGACGGAGCGCGGGGCGGAGAACGTCTGCGATGATCTTTTCGTCGCCGGGCTGCATTGTCTGGGTGTTGATGATGACACTGTTCGGCACCGAACTTGGGCCGTTCGGCTCGAAGAGGTAAATGCGGGTGTCGCCGGTTTCCATCGCGAGGACGAGGGCGTGCGCGTCAATGCGACTTTCCGGGGTGAAGCGGAGTTCGACGCGCGGCGTGATGTGCTCGCGCCCGTCATAGACGCGGCGGGCCTCGACGCCGGGCAAGCCATCGAACCGTTCGAGCATGTAGTCCGCCTGCGCCTCCCAGCGCGCCATCTCAGCGGCGTGATCGCGGTGCAGGTAGCGTTCGAGCGCGACGATCAACCCGACAATGTCCTCCTTCGCGGCTTTCGCGGCGCGGCCAACACTGTGGTTCGGGCTGCCGTTCGCCAGCGCGGCGCGGATCAGATCGGCGCGCCCGGCGAGGATGCCGGAGGATTGCGGCCCATGCAGTTCCTTGCCGCCGCTGTAGGTGACGAGGTCCGCACCCTCCGCGATGAAGCGGGTCAGATTCTCCGGCGGGGGCAGCATCGCCGCCGCGTCCACGAGCACCGGGACGCCGTGCCGGTGGGCGATCTCACACGTCTCGGGCAGCGAGAGCGCGCCCCGGCTCGCCCACGGCGACGCAAGATATTCGACGAGCGCCGTCCGCTCCGTGAATGCCGCTTCGAGTTGGTAGGGGATCGTGCCGTGGCCGTAGCCGACCTCGACGACCGTCGCGCCCGCCACGCGAATAGCGTGATCGTAGCCGTTGCGGTGCGCGCGGTGAATGATCGCCTCGTTCTTCATGCCGCTGCTGTCCGGCAGTTGCGCGATTTTGATCGGGTCGCTTCCGGCCATGCAGGCGGCGGTGGCGAGCAGCAATCCCGCCTCCGCGCCACCCGTCACCATGCCCGCTTCCGCCCCCGTTGCACGGGCAATCACCTCGCTCGCTTTGGCCTGCAATTCGTCGAGGAGGATGTAGGCGCCCGCCGCCTCGCGCATCGCGTCGAGCACTTCCGGCGGCATGATCGAGCCGCCGAGCCGCGTGTGCGTCCCCCGTGCATTAATCAGTGGCCGAATCCCCAGTCGTTCATAAATTCCAGTCATTTCACCTAACCCCCCGGCCCCCTTCCGCCACTCGGCGTGGGAAGGGGGTGACTCAATCGAAGTACCGTGGCCTTCCCCCTCATGCCCCGGTCTGAAGAAGGCTCGCTCCCCCTTCCCACGCCGAGTGGCGGAAGGGGGCCGGGGGGTTTAGGTCATTACTGCGAGCGACCGCGGCCGGCGACGGGCCAGATGGCCTCGACGGCGCCGTTGCGGGTGGCGTAGTAGCAGTCGTAGAGATTAACGGTTGTGCAGACGTGGCCGGGGATCACCTCGACCGTATCGCCGGGGCGAAGATCGCGGGCCGGGCCTTCGACGATCATCGTTGTATGCTCCTCGGAGAAGCCCTTGAAGGTAATGCCCTCCGGGTAGCCCTTGAGCGCCGGGGTGCCGTGGTCGGTGCCGAGCGTTTTGCGGCCAATGTCCAGAATCACGCGCTCCGGGAGCGGGCGGCTGATGACCGTCGCGAGGACGGTGAGCGCGGGCCGGAACCGCTCGCCGATGCCGCCGACGCCCGCGTAGGTGCTGTCCATGAAAACGTACGATCCCGCCTGCACCTCATCGAACCCGGCGGTCGTGCCGGTGTGCGCGAAGGTGCCGGTACCGCCGCCGGAGACAATACCGACGGGGATACCTGCCGCCTCAATGGCCCGGCGCGTCTCAATGATCGGGGCCATCGCTGCTGCGACGCGCCCCGCGCGCTCGTCGTTATCCTGGATGTTGACGAGATGCCCCTCGTACGCCTGGATGCCCCGGAAGCGGATGCCGGGCAAGTCTGATGCGATCCGCGCCAACTGCACTGCCCCTTCGCCCGGCTCGACGCCGCACCGATTCATACCGGTGTTCACCTCGACCAGCACATCGAGTTCGACACCCTGTGCCTCCGCCGCGCGGGCGAGATCGCGCAGGTTCTCCGGATCGTCCACCGCGACGGTGACGCGCGTGTGGTGCAGGAGGCCGATCAGCCGGGCGATCTTGGTCGGGCCGATGATCTGGTTGGCGACGAGAATGTCCTTAATCCCGGCTTCGGTCATCACCTCCGCCTCACCGAGTTTGGCGCAGGTAATGCCGACCGCGCCGAGGGCGATCTGCTTGTGCGCGATCACCGGGCTTTTATGCGTCTTCGCGTGCGGGCGGAGGTTCGCGGGCTTGTCGCGGAAGAAATCCGCCATCGTCCGCAGATTATGCTCCATCGCGTCGCAATCAATCACGAGGGCGGGCGTGTCAATCGCCGTCGCTGCCATGCCAATCAGATTCCCTGGTCGTCTTTCCGTTCGTGGCGCCATATACCCCCCTCATCGTGACGCTTCGTCAACCGTACCCATGCGCGGTACGGCTACTCTATCATAGGTCGCGCCACGCGAAGACCGGCGGGAAACAGCGATAGGGTTTATTCATTGTCGCCATGCCGGGGAATCCTAACCCCCCACCCCCTTCCCTCAAAGGGAAGGGGGAGTGAGCCTCCTGAGCGCCGGGGCGTGATGCGGAATGCCTCGGTGTCGCGACAAGTCACCCCTTCCCTCGGAGGGAAGGGGCGGGGGTTAGGATTTTCCGAGAACGAATAAGACCTGAAACAGCGGTCGGATTGGGCCTGCGGCGGATGAAATGCGAAACGGGCGACACATACAGTCGCCGGTTCATGTGGTCGGCTCTGTGCCTCATTGCGCGTGGTGGGACGTCTCAGCGGTTGAAAGCGCTAATGATCCGCAACGGGATAAAGATCGTGCCAATCGCGCCGATAATGATCCCCGCGATCGCCAGCCCCTTGCCCTTCTGCATCCCATTCGCGCCATTGATCTGGATCAGGCCGATGATGGAGAGAATCAATCCGACGACGCTGATGAAGAAACTGAGGATAAAACCGACCAGCGCCAGCGTGTTCATCTTCGCCGGACTATACGGCGGCTGCCCATAGGGTGGTTGGCCGTATGGTGGCTGACCATAGGATTGCTGTCCGTATGGTGGCGGCTCATATGGCGGTGGCTGAGGAGTGTATCCCGGCGGTTGTTGCGGGGGATTGGTACTCACGGTCACGCCTCCTTTTGACTGATGCACAGAATGTGTCAACCATCGGCCGATCAGCACATTCCGCGAACGGACATTCCCTCCCGATATGATGGACACAAGTATGCCCGAAGAACACCGTCCGCGCCACCGTATCGGGGTTGTCGCGCGCTCGTTACTTCCCCGCCTCCTCGACATACTGGACGAGGGAGCGGACCATCACGCCCGTCGCGCCCTTCGGGGTATAGGGGCCACTCTCGGCAGTCGCGGCGCTGCCGGCGATGTCAAGATGAATCCACGGCTTGCCCTCGACGAACTCGCCGATAAAGAGCGCCGCCGTGATCGCGCCGCCACCGCGCCCGCCCGTGCTTTTGAGGTCCGCGATGTCACTTTTCAATTGCTCTTTGTATTCGTCCCACGTCGGCAATTGCCAGACGCGCTCGCCCGCATTGCCCGCCGCCGTGAGGAAGCGATCCACCAACCCCTGATCGTTGCCCATCACGGCGACGGCGACGCTGCCGAGGGCGACCATCTTCGCGCCGGTGAGCGTGGCGAGGTCAATGATCTCGTCCGCGCCTGCCCGCGCCGCGTGGGTGACGGCGTCCGCGAGCACCATCCGACCCTCGGCGTCGGTGTTGCCGATCTCGAACGTTTTGCCACTGAGGGCAGTGACGACATCGCTTGGGCGCATCGCCGTGCCGCTCGGCATGTTTTCCGCTGCCGTCATGATGCCGATGACGCGGACGTTCGGCTTCACCTGGGCGATGGCGTGCATTGCGCCGAGGACTGCCGCACCGCCGCCCATGTCCGTCTTCATGGCATACATGCCGTCCTGCGTCTTCAGATCGAGGCCGCCGGAGTCGAAGGTAATTGTCTTGCCGACGAGGGCGATCGTCTTCTTCGCCCCGCCTTTCGGTTCATAGACCATCTCGATCAATCGGGGTGGCGCCGCGCTCCCCTTGCCGACGGCGAGGATGCTGTTGTAGCCGCCACTCGCCAGCGCTTTCTCATCGAGCACTTCGCACGGCAGGCCGGATTCCCGCGCCACCCGCTGCGCCCACGCGGCGATCTCCGGCGGCGTTTTGTCGTTCGAGATCGTGTTGACGAGGTCCCGCGCCAGTGCGACGCCTGCCGCAATCGCTTGCCCGTGCGTGACGGCGCCCTCCGGCACCGATCCCGACGACCAGAGTTCGACGGACTCGATGGCTTTGGACGCTTCGCCACTGCTTTTGTAGCGGGCGAAACGATACTGCGACAGACTGATCCCTTCGACAACCGCGCTCACCGCGTCCGCATCCGCGCCGTCGGGCAGCAGGGCGGCGACGGTGCGCGCTCCCTGCTCCTGCGCCCGCTTGATCGCCGCGCCGTATGCCCGCCGTAGCGATTCGCCGCGTAGCGCCGGGTCGCCGCCATCGCCGGTTCCCGTGAGGACGAGCGTGCGCGCGGGCAGTTTGCCGAAGGTCGGGACGGCGGCCACCTGCCCCGCCTTACCGGTGAACCCGGTCGCATCAAGCACCGGCGCGAGTTCCCCACCGAATCGGTCATTGCCATCAAGCCCGCCCGGTATGCCCGCCCCCGTACGGACCGGCAGAATCAGTGCGTCCACCGCCGCCGTCAGCGCATCCCCGGATTTCGTCGTGATCGTCAGCGCCATTATCGTATCTCCCTCTCCAAACCGCCCAAAAGCCGACAGTGCAGGGATGCAGTATGACACAATGGCAACGACTGCGGCGATACATTGAACGCAAGGAGGGAAGTGTATGTATCTCGGAGAACAATTACCGAAACCGACAGATGCGCGACTGACACTGGCGGCGCAACTCGGCGTCGCGCATATCGTCGTTGAGATGGGCAGCGATCTGTACGATGCCAGCGAGACGGGCCGCTGGTCGGTCGGGCGCATCCGCACGGTACAGGCGCGTGCGGCAGCGAACGGGATCAGCGTGGATGTGATCGGTTTGGAGATGGGATCGCTCCTGCTCGACATTATCCGGGGCAATATGGCACGGCGGGACGTGCAACTCGCCGTGATCGCGCATAACATCCGCGCGGCGGGAGAGGCGGGCGTTCCCTGCCTCAAGTACAACCTTCACATCATCGGCATCCCGCGTACGGGGCGGACGCGCGGGCGCGGCGGCGCGTTGTATCCGCACTTCGACATCACGGAGGCGACGGACGAGGCGCTGGTGGCCTACACCGGCGTTGCTTCCGGTCAGAGCCGTGCCGCCGATGTCGGGCCTGTTTCGCCGCAAGAATCGTGGGACGCCTTCACCTGGTTCCTCGAACGCGCGATCCCGATCGCGGAGGAATGCGGCGTTGCGCTCGCCTTCCATCCACAGGACCCGCCCCTGCCGCGCGACGGAGGGTTGCGCGGCTTTCACCATGTCCTCGGCAGCGTGGACGGTCTGAAGCGCTATCTCGATCTTTCATCGAGCCGCTGCCATGTGATGAATTTCTGCCAGGGCACGGTGGCGGAGATGTGCGCCGACCCCGCGACCGAGGTGCTGGATGCGATTCGCTATTTCGGCGGGCGCAAGAAAATCTTCATGGTGCATTTCCGCAACATCACGGGCGGCTACCTCCATTTCGATGAGGTCTATCCCGACAACGGCGACGTGGACATGTGCGCGGCGCTCCGGGTCTACAAAGAAGTAGGCTACGAGGGCATGATTTGCCCTGACCACGTCCCGACCTCGGCGGTGGACCCGGATAAGGAGCGGCAGTTCGCTTTCTGCCTCGGCTACATCAAAGCGCTCCTGCAAGTCGTGGATCGGGAGGCGTAGCGTGATCGGCCCACTCGCTATCAATGAGAGGGGATTTCCGTACCATTGATTCGATAGAATCAGCGGCTCAGTTCGGGCGTCCAGTTTCCAGTGTTGTCGGGGCGACATCGCGTTGCCCTTCGATCTTTGCCGCCAACGCGTGGATATGGGCCAGAATGTCGGCGTTCATGTCGTCCACCTTTTCGTGGAGGTGGGCGATTTCCAATTCAGCCTTCAAGTTAACGTCGTATTCGATGTCGGAGCGGACGCGATCTTTGGCGGCCTGGCGATTCTGGCTGATCAGCACGAAAATCGAGAGAAAGATCGCTTCCAGTGAGACGGCCATCGTCAGCAGCCCAAAGGGGAAGGGATCGAAGGCGCGCACTCCGGGCACGAGGTTCGTATTGACAACCATCCAGATGAGAAAGAGGGCGGCATTGATGAGCAGGAAGGGGATGCTGCCGCTGAACGTGGCGATCCAGTCCGCAACCCGCTGGACGGTGGAGCGGGTGTCCGCCATTTGATCGTTGACATTGCGCGAGGCGGTATGGCGCAGGCGGGTATTGATGTCGCGCAACCGCGCGCCGACGACCGCCATAATAGCGAGCGCCATCGTGGGGTGATACCGCAGGCATCGTTCGAGGTCTTCGTGGTCAACGCGGAGCGCCACCATGTCGTGGATCACGAGGGCCGTCCCCGTGCGCGGGCCGGGATGCAGGAGCGAGATTTCGCCGAAGAAATCGCCGGGGCCATCCACTTCGAGGACGATGCGCGTGCCGGTGTCGTCCTGAATGAAAACCTCCACCGTGCCGGAGCGGATGACGTAGAGCGCGTCGCCGGGATCGCCGAGTTCGAAGACGGTCTGACCGGCCGGAACGCGCACCTCCTCCAGCACCTGCGCGATTGCCGCCCGTTCCGCGTCGTCGAGTGGCGTGAAGAAGGGGATCGTCGCAAGTAGGGCGGCATCGGTCGGCATGATTATCCCCCCACCTTCCGATGCACCGTCTCCGCGATCAGGGAGGTGACGAGGGCGATGCGGTCGGTCAGGCTTGTCAGATCGAGATATTCCTCCGGCGAGTGCGCGCCACCACCCATCGGGCCGAGAGCATCGAGCGTTGGCGTGCCGATGGCGGCGGTGAAGTTGCCATCCGAACCGCCGCCCGTGCCAATTGGTTCGACGGGGATGTCCCAGCCCGCGAGGATGTGGTCGGCGATAGCGAGCAGGCGGTCCTGCGCCTCCGTCCGCTCCATCGGCGGGCGGTTGATGCCGCCAGTCAGTTCCGCAGTCGTCTCCGCCGCCGTCGTGGTCGCGGCGATCCGACGCATCGCCGCTTCCACGTCCGCTACTGCGGCCGCCGTCGGCACACGGACATCAATCTCGGCGTACGCCTCCGCCGCGACGACATTGCGCCGCGAGCCGCCCCGCACGACGCCGACATTGACGCTGACGCCCTCGGTGTTTCCGGCGCTGAGGCCCGGTGTGGTGAGGGCGTGAAGGGCGATAATCTTGTGCGCCATCTCCAGTGTCGCGCTCCGCCCGCGCCACGGCTCGCCGCCCGCGTGCGCCGCCTTGCCGGTGACGTGCAGATCATAGAGTCCGATCCCCTTGCGCGTCGTGACGATGCAGCCTGGCCCGACCGCGCGCCCCGGTTCGAGGATGTACGCGGCATCCGCATTCTTCGCCGTTTCTTCGATCAGCGCGCGGGAGGTTTGCGAGCCGACCTCCTCATCCGTATTGACGACGTAGCGCACATGCGGCAGCGGGATGTCGAGGTCCCGCAGAATCCGTAACGCGTAGATGCCGCTCAGAATGCCGGATTTCATATCGGAGACGCCGCAGCCGCTAATCCGATTGCCCGCGATCGTGAACGGGCGGCTGGCGACTGTGCCGGTGGGATAGACGGTGTCAATATGCCCGACGAGCACGACCGTTGGGCTACCTGCCGCGCCCTGCCACGTCGCACGCAGATGATCGCCGCGTTCCTCCTGCGGAAAGGACTCGACCGCGCCGCCGCTCGCTTCCAGCCAACCGCGCACCACACGCCCGACGGCATCCACGCGCGCCTTGTCATCCGTCGGGCTGTCCATATCCACGATCTGCTTCAAGTCGCGCAGATACTCCTCCCGCACGCCCCGCGCTCGCTCCCGTATCGCCCCCCGCATCTCCATCGCGTCCATCACTTCACTCCTTCGTGAAAACAATTGAACCGCAGAGACGTAGAGGACGCAGAGAGGGAAGAGAAGAGGAGATATATAGATTCATATTTTCTTCTCTGTTTCCTCTGCGTCCTCTGCGTCTCTGCGGTTCATACGATTTATCATCCCCCATCGAGGTGGTGGCGGTCGTTGAGGCGGGTGAGGATCGGGTGGCGGGGGATGCCGTCCGCACCGGGCAGGAGCAAGGTGCTGACCGAGCCGTGCTGCGGACGGAGGCGGAGCGCGTAGCGCAAATCAAGCCCGATTGCTTCCCCGATGATC
Organism: Chloroflexota bacterium; assembly: GCA_030853625.1. Classification (GTDB taxonomy): domain Bacteria; phylum Chloroflexota; class Chloroflexia; order Thermomicrobiales; family JALYUS01; genus JALYUS01. The sequence continues at coordinate 9,467 of JALYUS010000825.1, read as the reverse complement.
GCCTGCAAGGTCAGGCCGTGGGAGACAATCAGGATGTGCGTCTCACCGTCGCACGCGTGCATGGCCGCGATCTCCTGGACCGCCGCCGAGGCACGCGCCAGCGTTTGCCGCAGCGATTCGCCGCCCGGCACGATGACATCCGCCGGGTCCGCTTCCCATGCCGCGAAAAAGTCCGCGTAGCGCGGGCGGATCTCCGTACCGGTGAATCCTTCCAGATCGCCCTGATGCATCTCGCGCAGGCGTGGATCGGTCTGGATCGGCAAGCCGTGCGCTGCGGCGACAGGCGCGGCAGTTGCCGCCGCCCGCTGGAGATCACTCGCATAGATCGCGACGAGCGGGATGCGTGCGAACGCCGGAACGAGCGTGACCGCCTGCATCTGTCCGCCCGCAGTGAGAGGCAGATCGGTGCAACCGAGAAACCGCCCCTCGATGTTCCATGCAGTCTGACAATGGCGCACGAGATGAAGATAGATCGCCATGCCGCTATTGTCGCATAGATGGGGGTGAGGCAGAATACTCGCCGCGACCGTTGGAGGGAGGGGCAATGCGGGTAACGGGGCAACGGCGGGTAAACAGGCGACTCATCCTCGTCTTATGCCTCATCACCTTTCTCGCGAATGCGGGCAACCAGCCCGCACCCAGCCTCTATCCGGCGGTTGCGAAGGATTTCGGCATCAGCACGGCGCTCGTCGGGCAACTCTCGACCGTCAGCAATCTGAGCGGCATCATTCTGACGCTCATTCTCGCGCCGCTCTCCGATGCCTTTGGGCGCAAGCGGCTAATCACCATCGGCATTCTACTGACACTGGTCGCCGGTATTGCCGCCACCTTCTCGCCCAGTTTCAGCGTGCTGTTGCTCGTCCGCATCATTGGCGGCGCGAGTTGGGGCGGCATCATGCCGTCGGTCTATTCGCTGGCGGCGGAAAAGTTCTCCGGCGCGATGCGCACCATCGCGATTGGCTGGATCACCTCGACACTCTCGCTCGGCGGCATCATCACGAACGTCCTGTTCACTCAGATCGCCCAGTTTACCTCGTGGCGCGGGAGCGTGATGGTCTATGTAGCCTGGGCGGCAATCGGCGTGGTCGTGCTGCCCCGTTTCCTGCCAGCCGATCCGCCACTGGCGCGGCTGCCACGCGGCATGCTGCGCGCGCTCTTTGGGAGCGGACTGATTCTGCCCTTTCGCCACCGGGCGACGCGCGCGCTAATTACCTCGAACGTCGCGCGCACGCTGCACTGGTCCGCGATGAACACATATATCGCCCTGCTCTTCTCGGATGTCTACGGCGTCAATATCGCCACGATCGGGTATCTTTCTCTCGGCACGTCGGTCGGCTATCTCGTCGGCGTCAATCTCGCCAGCCGTCTAACGCCGCGCTTCGGGCCGCAGCGCATCAATGTCTGGTCGAATGCGCTTGGCTTCCCAATCCTTGTCCTGACGACGGGACTACTCGCTCCTCTACCGGTCATGCTCGCTTTCGCGATGTGCTACCACGCCTGTATGGGCGCGGGATACACGACGCAGCAGACGCTCCTGCTCGCCGTCACACCGGCGGGTAAGGGCGCGACGGGTGGGGTCAACAGTGCGACCGTGCAGGCGGGCGGCGTCTTCGCATCGATCATTGGCGGGGTGATTATCGGCACGCTCGGCTACCGATGGCTTGGCCCGCTGCTCGGCTGGGGTGGCCTGCTCGCCGCTTTCCTCGTCTGGCGTTCCGTCGCGGTCAATGCCGCCCGCGACGCCGAGATCGAGGATCAGGGGCTGATCGTCGCCATTGAAGCGCAACCGGAATCCGCGACCGAAGCGGCCACGCCCGCTACGGGCAGGTAATGGTTCCCCGGTTCCGTTATCGCCGCGATGGGAGGGGCGCGGGAGCGGGCGCGGGCGCGGAGACTTGATTGTTGCTTCCGTTCACTGCGCCGCCTGGTGGCCGGGTCGGCGGGAGCGGGTGCGGCGGCATTGGATTGATCTGGCCCGGCACGCGCGTCGCGGGGAGCGGCTTTGCGCCACTGATTGGCGCGACGGATGGTCGTGGCGGGGGCAGTGGGTTGAGGACCGCGTAGATGAAGCCGGAGATAAGCGTACCCGTCGTCGTATCGGGGTTCGTCACGACGATGTTCACCGTACCCGATCCGTGCGCGGGCGTCGTCGCCGTGATCGTGTTCGTGTCTATGACCATGACGCCCGTTGCCGCTACGCCATCGAAGGTGACGGTGGCGTTCGGCTGGAAACCGGCGCCCGTGATCGTCACCGTTGTACCGCCGGTAGTCTTGCCGTTGGCCGGGGCGATGCCGGTCGGGTTCGGCGGCGCGACGACGGTGATCGTGCCGTGCATGCCACTGCCTGGGCTGCCGTGAAAGAAGCAGTGGTACGGGAACGCACCGGCTTGATTGAACGTGACAGAAAAAGAGGCGCCGTGAACCAGGGGGCCGGAATCGAAGGCGGGTGTTACTGCCGGGTCGCTGGTAGCGGTGTGTCGGATTGGGCTTGAATCGTTATTTGTCCACGTCACTCTGGCGCCGACGGGGATCGTCACATTGATCGTTCCATTCGGCGCCACAAACTGAAATCCTTGCATCGAAATCGCTACATCCGGCGGCGCGGTCGTCGCATGCCCGACCATGACGAGACCCGCAAGCACAATGGCGAAGACCAGCGCGACCCCGATACGTCTTCCGCCCATACGCTGAACACAGAGACCCATTGTGGTACTCCCTTCCCTTATTTCCGTTTCACTACTGAGGAGTACGCGCAAATCCATCCACATGGATGGGACGAACTGCTGCATGATTGACTGCCTCCCTCCCGCTGCGTGATCCAAAGGGGAAAACGAGGCGGAGTGAAACAATCCGAGGAATCGGGCGGTCTCTCTCATCGAGGTGATGGCATCCGTCGTTTCACGCCGCGATCGCCGCATCGCGACAATCCTGACACATGCCGTTGGTATCGTGCGGCGCCAAGCGCCCTGTCCGAATGGACGCGGCGCAACCCCCCGGATGGCCGATGTGCGCTGGCGGCGCGCGGCGTATGGTGGACGACGGAAAGCTCTGCCGGGGTTGTCAGAAAAGGGCGCGGGCCGGTGTTCTCCACGGGGTATGGGTCAGGAGCAGGACGCGATGCGGCCAGATAGACAGGAAGGGAATGCGATCAGTATGGAAAAGCAGTTCACGTTGATGGAGCGTGTCTCAGTGCCGCCGCCGAATGGGCGGATGGCGCCCGTCGCGGCCGCGCTGCCGCCGACACGTCATAGCGCACCCGTGGCGGAGCCGGTCGTGCGGCGGGAGGAACAGCATCCGTCCGTTACCAGCCCGATTATTCAGGCACTCGATGTCGTCAAGGTCTTCGACACAGGCAAGGTGAAAGTGCCCGCGCTCAGGGGCGTCTCGTTCGCCGTCGGGCGGGGCGAGATGGTCGCGATCATGGGGCCGTCCGGCTCCGGCAAGACGACCCTCCTCAATTGCCTCGCCGGATTGGAGGCGATTGATACCGGCCAGATCATCGTGGACGGTACGGACATCGCCACGATGAACGACAAGACGAAGACGGAATACCGCGCCCGCCACATGGGCTTCGTCTTCCAGTTCTATAACCTCCTGCCCGTCCTCTCCGCCGTCGAGAATGTCGAGTTGCCGCTCGTCGTCAGCGGCGTGAATACGAAAGAAGCGCGGGAGCGGGCGATGCGCGTGCTCGACCTCGTGCGGCTGACGGAGTGGGCGGCGCACAAGCCGGCCGAACTCTCCGGTGGCCAGCGGCAGCGCGTGACGATTGCTCGCGCGCTCGTCAACGAACCCGCCATCGTCTGGGCGGACGAACCGACCGGCGATTTGGACAGCGAGACGGCGGATGAGATCATCAGCCTGATGCAGGACCTGAATGCGCGGCACGGCCAGACCTTCGTGATCGTCACGCATGACGCAGGGGTCGGCGCGCGCTGCCAGCGAATCATCAAGATGCGCGATGGCCAGATCATTGATGACGGCCTCGGTCACGTCGCCGACCCGCGCTCATTCTCCGGCGACGGCCAGGCGCGGCCGATTGTTCAGCAATGAGCAACGAGCAATGAGCAATGAGGGGATCAACGTCCACACTCACTGCCCGTTGCTCATTGCTCATTGCTTCATTCTGAGGAACGAAGAATGAATAAACTCTTTGGCATCCCGATGACGAATATCATGGTCGCGCTCTTGATCGCGCTGGCGGCGGTGCTGGCGATCACGGTCTACATCGCGCTCCGCAATCCCGTCATCTTCCGTCTTGGCATCCGCAATGTGCCGCGCCGCAAAGCGCAAACGGGGCTGATCGTCGTCGGACTGATGCTCTCCACCCTCATCATGTCTGCCGCGTTCGCGACCGGTGACACAATCAATTACTCGATCGGTGATGTGGTCTACACGTCGCTCGGTCATGTGGACGAGGTGATCCAGCCCAAACAGAACCCAAATAGCGTCGGGCAAGGCGCGGACAAGATTCCGGCGACCGTGCTGACGGACCTCGAAACGCGCTTCACGGGCGACCCGGACATCACCGGCTTCGTGCCGTCGCTCGGCAAGGCGGTACCCGCGCTCAACCCCCGCACGTCGCAGAGCGAGCCGATCGTCTCTCTCGCCGGGGTGGACGCGAAGCGCGTCGGTTTCATTGGCGGCGTCCTCGATGCGAAGGGCAACAAACTCGACATCGGCACGCTGGGGGCGGGTGAGGCGTACCTGAACCAGACAGGCGCGGACAAACTGCAAGCGCGGGTGGGGGACACGATCCAGTCCTTCTACAACAACCAGCCAGTCGCCTTCAAGGTCGCGGCAATCGTGCAGGATAGCATCTTCAACGCCAATACGAACGGCAATGCCTATCCCGGCTTACTCATCCCATTGGATCGCGCGCAGGCGATGTTCAACCGGCCGGCAGATTACGACGCAATTTTCGTCGCCAATACCGGCACGGTACGAAGCAGCGTCAACCGAACCGACACGGTCGTCGGCAAACTCGATCCTCTCCTCGCCCCACAGAACCTCGAAGCGAACAAGATCAAGCAGGAGAGCGTCAAGCAGGCCGAACTGTTCGGCAATGTCTTCACGACGTTCTTCCTCGTCCTCGGCTTGTTCGCCATCGCGGCGGGCGTGCTGCTGATCTTCCTGATCTTCACGATGCTGGCGGCGGAGCGCAAGAGTGAGATGGGAATGGCGCGCGCTATCGGCACGCAGCGGCGGCATCTCGTGCAAATGTTCATCGCCGAAGGGACGGCGTACGACCTGATCGCGGCAGCGGTCGGCGCGATCCTCGGTGTTGGCGTCGCGCTTGGCATCGTGCTGGCGATGAAGGCGATCATCGGCAATAGCCTGCCGCTCTCGCCCTACGTGCAGCCGCGCTCGCTGATTATCGCCTATTGCCTCGGCGTCGTGCTCACCTTCGGCACGATTGCCTTCTCCTCGTGGCGGGTGAGCAAACTGAATATCGTCGCCGCGATCCGGGACACGGAAGAGCCGATCCGCCGCAAAGCAGGGATGCGCAGCCTAATCTGGGGCATCGTGATGGTACTGCTCGGCATCCTGCTCGCACTCGTCGGTCTGTCCGGCAAGCAGGCCGCGCCGTTCTATGGCGGCGCGATGCTGATCGTCTTCGGCCTCGCCTTGATCCTCCGCCGCTTCGGCGTGCCGGAGCGCGGCGTCTTCACGGCGGTCGGGCTGTTCGTGCTCGTCTGGTGGTGTGTCCCCTTCTCGGTCCATGACCGGATTTGGGGCAAACTGCAGGGTGGTATCGAGATGTTCTTCTTCAGCGGGATCGCGCTCGTCACTGGCGCGGTGCTGTTGATCGTTTTCAACACGGACATTCTGCTCCGGTTCGTGACGTGGATCGGCAAACCGTTTGGGCGATACGCGCCCGCCTTCAAGACGGGCGTCGCCTACCCACTGGCGAACCGGGGCCGCACCGGTATGACGCTGGCGATGTTCGGCCTGATTATCTTCGCGCTCGTCGTAATGAGCGTGCTCAACACGACGTTCGGCAAGGCATTCACGTCTGACGCGACGCTCGGCGGCTGGGATGTGGCAGCGGCGGGGAACAGCATCAATCCGGTTGGCGACTTCAAGGGAGCGGTGCAACAGGCCGGTACGGTCAACACAAACGATTGGACGGCGCTCGGCATCAACCATATCGTCGCCCCGCAGAACACACAAATCCGCCTCGCGGGGGCGCCGGATTACCGGCAGTACACCGCGCGCGGTCTGGACAGCGGATTCATTGACCATAGCACATACAAATTCCAGACCCGCGCCACCGGGTACGCCTCCGACCGCGCCGTGTGGGATGCGCTAAAGAACGATCCGACGCTCGCCGTGATTGACGCGGCAGCGATCCCGCAGCAGGGTGGCTTCGGCAATGCGGGAAGCGACAAGCGGTTCGAATTGACCGGCGTCAAGGCCGATGACACAACGATGACGCCGATCGCCGTGGATGTTCGCGACCAGCGGACGGGTACGATGCGGCAAGTAAAGATCATCGCCGTGCTCGATCAAACGATGAATGTCAGCAATGGCCTGGGCATCGGTGACAGCGCCGGGTTGTTGATGAACGACCGTACGTTCCAGCAAATCTTCCCGCCCGACCAACAGAACACGGCCTACTTCATCGCCGTGAAGAAGGGCGTGGACAGCAAGGCCGTCAAGTTCGGCATCAAGGCCGCACTCGTCAGGAACGGCGTGCAGGCGATTGATCTGCGCGACGAGTTGCAGAAGTCGCAGCAGCAGAGCCAGGGCTTTCTCTATCTGCTGCAAGGATTCCTCGGCATTGGCCTCTTTGTCGGCATCGCGGCGCTCGGCGTGATCGCGCTCCGCTCGGTCGTCGAGCGGCGGCAGCAGATCGGCATGCTCCGCGCGCTTGGCTATCAGCGTGGCATGGTGAGCGCCAGTTTCCTGATCGAATCGCTCTTTATCGCCGTTACCGGCGTGATTGTCGGCGTGGCAACGGGGATGGTCCTCTCGCGGAACCTGATCGCGAGCGGCAACGCGGGTGTGCAGGCGAATTCGATGGTCATCCCTTTTGGGCAGATCGCCTTCTTCGTCATCATCGCCCTCGTCGCCGCCTTCATCATGACGGTCATTCCCGCGCGCCGCGCCAGCCGCGTCCCGATCGCGGAGGCGCTGCGATACGAGTAAATTTCCTCGGTGCGTCTCATGGACATTGAGCGTGCATGGCGGCATGCTGACGCATAAGGAAGCCGAAGGTGACGAGCGGCCACACTGCCAGAATCACGGAGGGAGGAGATACGATGCCCGTACCGAGAAGTATCGCGCGCTTCAACCGACGTTTTACCAACCGCTTGGGGTTGAGGGTGTCCGGCTACCTGCCGGGGTTCGCGACCGTGAGCCACGTCGGTCGAAAATCCGGCCATGCGTACCGCACTCCCGTCATCGCTTTTCCGACCGATGGCGGGTATATCATCGCGCTCACGTACGGATCGGAGAGTGACTGGGTGAAAAACGTTCTGGCCGCAGGGTCATGCGAGATACAGACGAGAGGGCGGCGAGTACGCCTCTTCCATCCTGAAATCCACACCGATCAGGGTAAAGGATGGGCGCCGCTCCCTGTGAAACTCATCCTGAATCTCATTCACGCCCCACAGTACATGCGGCTGTCGTTCTAGCGCGCCGCAAGCGTGTCGTCGTCTGTCGTTTGTCATACACTATTACCAATGACTACTGGCTCCCTCCACCGCAAGGCGGGCGGAGGGTCGGGGTGGGGGCATGCACGCTGATGAGTGACACATCGAAACAAAGCCTTGCACGGGCGCTCGGCTATCTTGGGCTGTTGCTCGCGCTCTTCGCGGCGCTGACGCCGGGGTACTTCTATATCCCCGGCCTGCTCGCCCTCGGCTGCGGCATCGCGGCCCTGCTGCTGCGGGAGGGGTATCTGGGGTTGCTCTCTATCGGTTTCGCCCTCTTCGGTCTCCTGATCGGCTTCATTCTCACCCTCGTCGGCTTCCGTCTCGGTAAGTGAAAAACGGAAAGCGATTGAACCGCATGCTGCCCAAAGGGCGCCGGCAGAGAACGCAGAGAACACGGGGAGGAAAAAGAAGAGTGCAAAAATACCTTTCCTCTCTGTGTTCTCTGCGTTAAGTCATTTTCCGCTCCTCCACGAGAGACTCGAGGAGGGCGATGGGGAAGTGGGCGCAGAGGGCGGCGAGCGGGAGGCCGAGGGCGCCGTCGCGGTCGGTGGCGGAGAGTTCTTCGCCGGTGAAGACGTTGCGGAAGCGGCGGTCGGCATACTCCGGCGGGAGGGCAAGCCACGTATCGCCCCAGATGTCCGCGCCGAGGGGCTTCTCCTCCTCGCCACCCGTCAGGCCGACAATGAGTCGGGGCGCGACGATAATTGCGGCATCATCGCCGGTGCTGCGGGTGAAGGCGCAGACATGGTCCGCTTTCTTCCCCTGTGCGTCGAGTGGGACGTACGCGCCATTGGTAAAGAGGGCGTCGTGTACGCGGCGGAAGTCGAGGGTGCGTGAGACAACGAAGAGTTTGATCCGGCCATCGTCGCTCGTCTCCATTAGGTCATGGGTGAGCGCAATGCCGCCGCAGTCCGGGCAATCCGCACGCGCGCGCAGATCGGCGAGCATGGCGCGGCGCCGGTCGTAGTCCACGGGGCGGCGGTTGTCCGGGTCCACAAGGCTGAAGTCCCACAGTTCGGCGCCCTGATAGATGTCCGGCACGCCGGGCGCGGTCAACTTCAGGAATTCCTGCGCCAGGGCGTTCCACTGGCCGAAAAAGGCGACCCGGCGTTGGAGGGGCGCAAAATCGGCGAGAAAGGCGTTCCGCTCGCCCTCCGCCAGCACGTTCTCCACGAACGCTCGCAAGGCGCGGTCGTACGCCTCATTCGGGTTGATCCAACTCGTGTGGGTCTTCGCCTCTTTCTCGGCCTTGAGCATATATGCCGCGCTCCGCTCGCGGAACTCCCCAAATGATGCGGGCGTCGGGAAGTCCAGCGGCCATGCGCCGAGCAGCGTTTGATAGAGGAGGTATTCAGCGTTGCGGTCGGGGTACCGCTCACCCGCGATTTCCGTCTTCGCGCGCGCGTTGATCCGCCCCCAGCGGTTGAGCGCGCCGCGCCATTCCTCGGGCAGCTCGGAGAGGGTATCAATCCGCGCCCGCACGTCCTCGCTCCGCTTTGTGTCGTGCGTTGAACTGGCGAGCATCGTGTGCGGCCAGCGGCGGGCGCGTTCCACATTCCGCTGATGGAATTCCGCCACCGAGACACCGAACCGCACCGGGTGGCCCCCCACTTCGTTGAGCGAGACGAGGCGATTGTAGACATAGAACGCGGTGTCCTCGATGCCCTTCGCCATGACGGGGCCGGTGATCTGCTGAAACTTCATCACGAACGCGATCAGCCGGGGCTGATCTTCCGGTCGGAAACTCACGATGTTCCGCAGCAGCAGCGTGTCGCCGAGGAAATCGAACAACTGGCTCGCCGTGCGCGG
>JALYUS010000823.1 GCA_030853625.1 Chloroflexota bacterium | reverse complement strand
GGCTCGAATATCGCGGCTACGACTCGTGGGGGATCGCCGTTCGCAACGGCATCGAGTTAGAAGTGGAGAAGCATGTCGGCAAGATCGGGCTGGCGCAAACGACGCTGCCGCAGAGTACGATCGGCTTCGGACACACGCGCTGGGCGACGCACGGCGGCGTCACGGAGCCAAATGCGCACCCGCACCAGGATGAATCCTGCCGGGTCGCGCTGATCCATAACGGCATCGTCGAGAACTACATCATGCTAAAGGCGGGGCTGATCGCCCGTGGCCATACCTTCCGTTCGGAGACCGATACCGAGGTGATCGTTCATCTCGTCGAGGAGGCGCTCGCCCATCGCGAGAATCCGGAGTCCGACCTGACATGGGCGGTGCGCTACGCGTTCCGGCAGTTGGCGGGACTCAACGCCGCGATCGTCATGCATGTAGACCGGCAGGAACTCGTCGCCGTCAAGAATGTCTCCCCGCTGATCGTCGGCATCAGCGACGACGCGACCTATATCGCCTCTGATGTCGTCGCCCTGCTGGAGTATACCGACCGCGTCGTCTACCTCGATGACCGTCAGGTGGCAACGATGACGCCGGGTACGATCACCCTTTCCACTCTGGAGGACGGCGCGCCGCTCGACGTGCGTGAGGAGCGGGTGACGTGGCGGCCGGATGACGCGGGCGTTGGCGACTACCCAAACTTCATGGCGAAAGAGATGGCGGAGCAACCGGCGATCATCGCCCGCCTCGCGGATGACCATGCCGCCCTCGCGCAGGACCTCGCGGACCGCATCGTGCTCTCGTTCGGTACGTTTCTGCTGGGATGCGGGACGGCATCGTACGCCGCGCTCACCGGAACGTACCTCTTCTCGCGCATCGCGCAGCGGCACATTAACTTCATTCTCGGCTCGGAATTCAAGTATCACGAGCACTTCATCACGCCGCGCTCGCTGGTGATCGCGCTCTCACAGAGCGGTGAGACGGCGGACATCATCGAGGGTGTCAACGCGGCACGGGCGCGGGGCGCACAGATCGGCGCGCTCGTCAATGTTCCCGGTTCGAGCCTCGCGCGGATCGCCGATGTCGTCGTGCCACTGACGGCAGGCCCGGAGCAGTGCGTCCTGTACACGAAAGCGTACACGGCGAAAGTCGCGGTTCTCCTCCTCGCGGCGTACGCCCTCGCGGGCAAACTGGAAGAAGGACAGGCGCTGCTTCGGAAGGCGGCGGTCGCCGTTGATGCGGCGCTCAATGGCGAATGCGCGGAGACGGTGCGCGCCGTCGCGGCGCGAATCGTCGGCAAGAATCATCTCTACGTCATTGGTCGCGGCCTCGCCTATCCAACGGCGCTCGAATCCGCACTGAAAATCAAGGAAGTGTCATACATGCACGCGGAAGGCTTCGCCGGCGGCGAACTGAAGCATGGCGTGATCGCCTTGATCGAGCAGGACACGCCCTGCCTCGTCTTCGCGCCGATGGATGAGACGCACGCGGATATTCTCTCCGGTGCGATGGAGATGCGGGCGCGCGGCGGCTTTATTATCGGCGTCTCGCCGGAACCGGACGAAGCATTCCACATCCACATCCCGGTTGCCGATGTCGGCGATGCCTCGCCGCTCGTCAATGTCATTCCCGCGCAGTTGCTCGGCTATCATCTCGCGCTCCTGCGCGGCTTCGACCCTGACAAGCCGCGCAATCTCGCGAAAAGTGTGACGGTGAAGTAAATCACCCCTCACCCCCAGCCCCTCTCCCTCACGGAGCGAGGGGAGCAATGCAATCGTCGTACACGATGAACCCCCTCTCCGCTTGACGGATAGGGGGCAGGGGGTGAGGTCTCTTTCCTCTACTTCTTCAGAAACCGCTTCGCCGCCATCCCGACCGCACTGAGGCCGAGGAGTCCGACACCGACTGCCGCGCGCTTGGTCGGCGGTTCCGTGGGGCCAGAGGCGCCATTGCGGCGCGTCGTGTTCGGGGTCGCGGTCATCGTGTACTGTGCATCGGGGTGCGGTGAGGGATCTTCGCGCTTGCCGGTCGAAAAGTTGACCATGCGCTGTTTGCCGCTTGCGTTCTTCGCGGTTGGCGCGGTGC
>JALYUS010000792.1 GCA_030853625.1 Chloroflexota bacterium | reverse complement strand
GCACCGAACTGCGCCTGCTGAGCGACCATCGCGACAACTTGGTGGTGGATCGGACGCGGCTGGTCAATCGGTTGCATGCGCAGATGCTCCAGATCGACCCCTGCTACGCCCAGAAGAGCGGGACGCTGACCAGTGCGACCGGCGTGCGGTACTGTGCCGGGCTCGAACTGCCGCACGCAGACCGGGTGCTGCGGAGCCGACTGCTGATCGTGCACCAACTCGCACGGCAAATCGCCATGATGCAGGAAGAGATCGAAACAGTCGAAACGACGTTGCGGCAGCAGGTTGAGGAGAGCGACACGCCCTTGCTGAGGATCTGCGGCGTCGGTGTGGTCGTTGCCGCACGGCTGATCGGCGAACTCGGCTGCAGCCCACGGGTGCATTCGGCAGCTGCCCTCGCCGCATTGGCGGGGATCGCACCGGTGGCGGTCTCCTCGGGCGGCAAGCATGGGCATCGGCTCAATCGGGGCGGGAATCGGCAGTTGAACAAGGCGTTCCATCTGATTGCGCTGAGTCAACTGAGGTGCGAGCCACTGGCACGCGCGTATTACGCGAAGAAACGGGCGGAAGGAAAGACGGGGCGAGGGGCGCTCCGCTGCCTGAAGCGACGACTGGTGGATATCGTGTATCGGGTGTGGTGCAGACGGGAGGTCAGACAAGTGGACGCCGTGTCCGCTCAGTCACCCAATCCGACGATCGGCATTGCAGCAGCTTGACACGGAAGGCTCACTACCAAGCCGTGTATCCGGGGGTCGGAAAGCTGATTGACAATCGTACATGCATCGGCATGCGCGTAACCTCATCGCCATTCCGTGGGGCCTTCTTTCTAGAGCGCATTGCTCGACGGCGGATCGCGAGAGGTGGACCACACGTGGACGAACTGGTCGCCATCATCACCAACGCACAACATGGCGATCGCGACGCCTTTGACACGCTGGTGTGTCGCTACCAGCGCATGGCGGTCGCAACCGCCTACGCATCGGTCCGCGACCCGCACCTCGCCGAGGATGTCGCCCAGGAGGCCTTCCTCCAGGCGTGGTCCGACCTGCCCACCCTGCGCGATCCTGCGGCATTCCCCGCCTGGTTCCGCAGGATCGTCTTCAAGCATAGCGATCGGCTCACGCGGGCCAAGCGCCTCCCGCTGTCGTCCCTCGATGACGCGATAGCGATCGCTTCCCCGGACTGCGAACCGCCTGCCGTCGCGGAGCGACGCGCCGTGCAACGGCGGGTATGGGCGGAGGTCGCGCTCCTTGCTGAACGGCAGCGCACCGTCGTGACGCTCTATTATCTTGGGGGCTACCCGCAACGCGACATCGCCGCCTTCCTCGACGTCCCCGTCTCCACCGTGAAGAAACGGCTCCACGATGCGCGCGCACGACTGGCCGCCGGGATGCTGGACCTGCTCCGCGACGGCGAGTCCATCCACGCATCCCGGCGCGACGACCTTGCCCGCAGGGTCCGGTTCCTCCTCGCGGTCTGCGTCGGTGACGCCAGCGCGGTGGCGCTCCTCCTGTCGCGGGATCGGACGCTGGCGACCGCAGCGATGACCAGCGAAGATTGGCGACGCTCCGATATCGGCACGCAGCACGCCCTTCCCTTGCCGTTCGGGGCGACCCCGCTCCATCTGGCGGCGACGTACGGCCATACCGCGCTCATCGATCCCCTGCTCGCCTGCGGCGCGGACATCGACGCCGAGAGTCGGGGCGGGACACCGCTGCACCGCGCGGTCATCGGCAAGGACACGGCGATGGTCGACCTGCTCGTCCGGCGCGGCGCCGACGTCAACGCGATCGTCGCGCCGGGGATGGCGCCTTTGGCGCGCGCGGTGATCCTCGGGCACCGGGAGATCGCGGCGATCCTCCTGGCGCACGGGGCGGCGGTCGATACCGCCGACGATGTGGGCCGGACGCCGCTGCACTGGGCGGCGCTCCACGGCGACAGCGACCTCACCGCGCTCCTGCTCGCACACGGCGCGGCCACCGACCGCCGCGGCACAGATGGTCGCACACCCGGCTCGTGGGCCGATGTGCGCGGGCATGGCGCGGTCGTGGACATCTTGCGGCGGCATGACGCGAAGGCGAGCAACCCCCCGGCCACGCGTACGGCGGGGCGGGGAGCGCGAGAGAAGGAGGCAGATCATGGGTAAGCAGCAGGGCAATCGCGATGGGCTGGCATCGTCCGAGACGGTCCCGGTCGGCGACGGGGTGCTCGGGCGGGTGATCGATCAGGAGGCAGAACCGCTCGACGGCAGGGGAGACATCGACGCGGAACGGCGGGTAACGCGATTGCGCCTTGAGCACGTGGCAGATCATCCCCCGCATCGGCCTGCCCTCCTCGAGACGGGCATCAAGATCATCGACCTGCTCACGCCCTTGGTCCACGGCGGTGCGGTGCGGCTGTCCGGCCCCCCGACCGGCGTCGGCATCATGGTGAATCTCGGCGAGTTCACGCGGCGTCTGGCGATGCGCGGCCCGGGCTGCACGGTCTATGTCGGTCGGCAGGAGCGTCCGCTCGCTGTCAAGGACCTCGCGCGGGAGTGGCGTGAGCAAGGAGTCGACCGCCTGATCGCGACGGTGGTCGACCGGGGTGACGGGCGCGACGATGGCCGACACGCGCTGGAGACGGCCCTGACGATCGCCGCGCACTTCGCCGCAGCGGGGCGCGATGTGCTGCTCGCGATCGAGGAGTCGGCCGTTGCACCGGACGATCTCACCCGCGCGCGCGCGGCATGCTCCCATTCCGGGGGCAGCGGGACGATCACGTGCGTCCTGCTCGACATCCGGGAGGATGGCGGGCCGCGCGATAGCGCCGACGGCTCCATGGGCGGGACCCACCTCGTCTTCGACGCGGCCCGCGCACAGCGGCGCGTCTATCCGGCGATCGATCCGCTCCGCTCCGCTTCGGCCCTCCTGCACGGCGACGCCCTCACCGCCGAACACCGGCAAGTGGCGGATCGTACCCGCACCCTGCTGGCAGGGTATCAGGCGCTCATGCTGACGGTCGAGGGGCGGGGCGACGCGGCGCTGCTGGCCGCCGATGATCGCACCATCCTCGCACGCGGGAGGCGCGTCGAGCTGTTCCTGACGCAGCCATACCATGTCGCGGAAGCCTTCACCGGCCTGCCGGGCGAGGATGTGCCGCTCGCGCGGACGATCGCGGATGTCGCGGAGATCGTCGTAGGGAGGCATGATGGACTCCCGGAGCGGTACTTCGCCTATGCCGGGACGCTGAGCGATGTGCTGGCGAAAGCGCGAGCGGCGGCGGCAGGGGAATGATTGAGGCATAGACTTCCGCGCCGGGGTGACGTGCCCGGGCCATGCTAGTTTACCGCACTGCGTTGTCTGGGGTGTTCCTCTCCATAAAGCCGATTACGATGACCAAGAATGCTATACTTTACCAATGAAGTCACACATGCAATGGAGTTTGGGAGTCGACCATGGATGATTGCATCTTCTGCAAGATCATCTGGCACACCGGCGCAGCGAGCATTGTCCTCGAGGATGATGTCTCCCTCGCCTTCATGGACACCAACCCTCTGGCCCCTGGTCATCTTCTGGTCGTGCCGAAGCAACATTGCGCATACCTGAGCGAACTGAAGGATGAGATCGGCGGCCATCTTTTCCGCGTCGCCATGCGCCTGAATCGCGCGGTGCGGGCATCCGGGCTGCGCTGCGAGGGCGTGAATCTCTTCCTGGCAGATGGCGAAGCCGCAGGTCAGGAGGTATTCCATGTCCACCTGCACCTCTTCCCGCGCTTTTCGGGTGACACGTTTCGCGTTGAGGCGGACTCGCCGCTCTATCCATCCAGAGCGGAACTTGACTCGACCGCCAAGCACATACGCCAAGCCCTAAACCATGAGGAGTAATGGTGAGTTCACCGGTCGCATGCCAGTTCACGGAGTGACTCGAGGAGGGCCGTTGGACGCCCACCTGAGAAAATGGAACAGCCGATATACACCCTTATCCGTCGTTAGCATCCGCCGTTCTCATAACGAATCGGGACTGCCGCTTCACAGAGCCGTGAGAGGAAATTCCCGTATCGGCTGCGCAAAGACCGTCTCAATGATCAAGGGGCGAGATCAAAGCTGTGCTAGACTCCCGCTCTGCCTCGGTGGATGCCCGAAGGAAAGGAAAGGGAAGCGGACACAGGTGAAGGCACGCAAGCTGGCGATGGAAGGGGCCTGGGAATTTACCCCCGACCTGCACCCGGATGTGCGCGGCATGTTCGCCGTCTGGTACGACGAGGCGATCTTCGCGAATGCGCTCGGTCATCCCTTGCAGGTCAAGCAGGTGAACCATGCGCTGTCGCGACGTGGCACAATCCGCGGGATACACTTCGCGCAGGTACCTCCCGGGCAAGCCAAATACGTCTACTGCCCGCAAGGTGCGGTGCTCGATATCGTTATCGATCTCCGGATCGGGTCGCCGACGTTCGGCCAGTGGGAAACGGTCGTGCTCGACGCGGTGGCATATCGGGCGACCTATCTCGCGGAAGGTCTCGGCCATGCGTACATCGCGCAGGCGGACGATAGTGTCCTCGTCTACCTTTGCTCAGAGCGATACAACCCGGCGCGCGAGTTCGGCGTCAATCCCTTCGATGCCGATATCGGGCTGCCGTGGCCTGCCGATATGCCGCACATCCTGTCGGACAGAGACCGCGAGGCACCCCGGCTGGCGCAGGTGCGCGAAGCCGGACTGCTCCCCCGCTATGACGAGTGTGAGCGCTACTATCGAG
>JALYUS010000775.1 GCA_030853625.1 Chloroflexota bacterium | reverse complement strand
ACCACCAAATCTGTGAAGCGCCACCTATGCGGACGCTCCGCCGCTCTTCGACTCGACGGACGGTTTCGCCCCTTCATCAAGGACGTTCGCGTACTGATTGATGCGCGATTTTGCCTCGTCGCCGAGCCGGTTGATTTCATCACTCAGGCTGCTGACGCCCTGTTGCAGCATCTCGATCAGCCGGTCAATAGACTCCTCGATCAGCGGCATATTTTCACGCACCGCATTCTGGAGTTGCTCGTCAATGTTCGCGAATTGCGCGCCGAACATTGACGATAATTTTGTCCGCCCCTGCTCGCTGCGCATGTACATGATGAGCGCCACCGCCCCCGCTGAGAGCGCGCCACCGGCGCCGAAGCGCGCGGCCTTCTGTCCTTTGCTCTCCTGGTCATTCGCCGTTACCGCCATCGGTCGCCTCCTTTTCCTGTGTATCCCATTGCAACTTGCGCGCCGCCAGTGCGAGGTTCGTATCGCGTTCAGATACGATTGAGCAGTTCGACACGCTTGGCATCATATTCGGCCTGCGAAATCGCACCACGATCGCGGAGATCCGCGAGTTTCGCGATCAGTGTCATTGCATCTTCATGACCGGCCATCATGACGGGCGGCGCGGTGCGGTAGCCGCTCGTGCGGTCGGCATAGGCATCACGCGCCGCCAGCACCGCTCGCTTGAAGGCGAGCGGGTCGGCGACGTGTGCGAGCGTGTCTGAGCCAATGTCATTGCCTGTGACGATCTGCATATCGCCGTAATTCAGCATGCGCCCGAAGAGCGTTTGGTTCAACACGAGGTCGTTAATCATGTTGAGCGACGAGTCAATCGAGTGTTTGCCCAAAAGGCCGTAGACCTGAATGACGCGGTGATCGGTGATGATGTAGTGCTCGTTACGCCAGCGCAGGAATTGGATGAACAGTTGCAGGTAAAAGATGAGCGCGACGGCCAGAAAGACGAAGAGGACGATTAAGCCAACGCGGTCGTTCGTGATCTTCACCTTCGCGATGATGCCGATGGCGATGAGAAGGATCGTCAGAAACGCGCTGCCCGCGATCCGCTTCGCCAGCACCGTCCAGTGCGGATGCGCCGCGAACAGTTTTTCCTCGCCATTCCCAAGCAGGTCGTCAACGTACGCCATCGCGCCTCTCCCTTTCCACCCGATAGCCGTCGTCCATCCGTTGCAGCACGAGGGGCGACCGGAGATCGCGCTCGGTTGCGGCGCGAATCCACCGGCCAAGCACCGTACCCGCTTCGTCGAGGGCGTCCGGCGGCAACCGTACCTGCACGATCCGCGCGAGCGATTCGCGGGCGAGGAGCCGAAGCGCCTTGATCGTCGCCGTCTCAATGGGCGGTGCGAGCACATCGAGTTGCCGACAGGCGGGGCAGAGCAGCCCGCCGCGTTCGACGCTGTAGACGTAGGCGAGGTCCGGCGCAATTGGCGTATTGCACCCGGCGCACGTCGACCAGGACGGCGCGAGGCCATTGAGCGTCAGGATGAACAACTCGAACCAGCGGCAGGTCGCCGCTGCGTCCGCGCCGACATCGAGCGCGACGAGCGCCGCGACAAAGGCATCGTAGAGCGCGCGGCTGCCGCTTTCCTCCTCGGAAAAGGTGTCCACGAGTTCCGCGAGATAATAGGCGGGGCCGAGGAGGTCCAAATCCGCACGGAGGCGTGAAAACGGCTCGATCATTTCAACCTGCGCGATCACATCGAGGTCGTGCCCCTGCGCGAGCAGCATCGCGCACCGGCAGAACGACTCCAGATGCCCCGATTTCTTGCTCGTCATTTTCCGCACGCCCTTCGCGACGGCGCGCACTTTGCCGCGATCAGGCGTGATGATCGTCAGGATGCGGTCCGCCTCGCGCAGGTCCCGACCGCGCAGGACGATCCCTTCGGTGCGATAGGTTCGTTGTCCCGTTCCGCGTGGCAACCGTCGCGCTCCTTTCGAGAGAGTGATTATCGCAGACGCCGCGCTCCCGCGCATCCCCACGGCCTGGCGCGGTTGCGCCACCGAACGCGATTCGCAGTATCATGGCATGGTAAGTCCTGTCACGGTGGAGGTTTGCCCGTGCATCTCGTGCTGGCGGTCCACATTCAAGGAACGCCCCTCATCTTTGGGATACCACTTGCCTTTCTCGGCGGATTGCTCTCCTTTGTGTCGCCCTGCGTGCTGCCGCTCGTACCCGGCTATATCGGCTACCTCGCGGGAACGTCGGTCGCGGTGGGGAGCGCGCCGCCACGCCGGACGCTGCTCCTGAACGGCCTCGCCTTCGTGTTGGGCTTTTCGGCAGTCTTTACACTCTTCGGCGTGGCAATCGGGCAGTTGCTCGCGAATGTTCAGTCCGCGCAGGGCTACGTCCGGTGGATCGGCGGCGTCGTGATTATCGTGCTTGGGTTTCACACGCTCGGCCTCATGCACATCCCCTTCCTGAACCGCACGATCAAAATGCAGCCGGGCGCGGACTTTCTCGGTGGGAAACGCGGCGGGCTTGGGATTGTGGCGCATCCACGCGCGACGCCCGAACGGAGCGGCGAGACGCGAATGCCGGTCGCGGAGCAGCAGAGCGCGCTGACCCTGTTTGGGCGGTCGTTTGTGATCGGGACGTTCTTCGCGGCGGGGTGGTCGCCGTGCGTTGGCCCGATCCTGACGGGCATCTATGGCGTCGTCGGCGCGCAGCCTGTGAACGGTGGTCTCCTGCTCTTCGTCTACTCGCTCGGTCTCGGCGTGCCATTCTTGTGGGTCGCGCTGCTCTTCGGCAAGGCGAGCGGCATGCTTCGGCGCGTCAATCGCTATTACGGCCTCATCTCGATTGTCAGCGGACTCTTTCTCATCGGTATAGGCGTGCTCTTGTTGACCGATACGATGACACGTCTCGCGCAGCATGCGCCCCCGATCAGCATTCCCGGCGTCCGATAAATGGATGCGCGCGATTGCGGCGCTTCGCACGGTTCCTGTGATAGTATTCCCTCTGGTTAATGTGGTGTGCGCATCGCTCCATGACACCACTTTTGTGACCGTGGACGCAAACAACGGAGTTTGCCCCATGACCCCTGCACCGACGGTTGACACATCGCCAACGCCCAAGCGATCCGTTGTGACGGCGCTCCTTGATGCGGCCTGGTGGTTCTTTACCTCTGTTCGTGTCGCGCTCTGGCTGATCGGGGCGACGATTTTCTGGGTGTTGCTGGCGACACTGGCGCAGTCAACCTTCCCCGAATACATCGCGCGGACGATCCCCGCCTTGAGTGGCGTGATGCAGCGTTGGGCGAGATGGGCAGTCTGGCAGTCGCCGCTCTTCCTGTTGACGCTCGGCCTACTCGTCGTCAGCATCATCCTCGGCGGGATGGTGAACCGGTGGCGCGGGATCGCCCAGCGTATCTGGCGCCCTAGCCTGCGGACATCCACCGGGTTCTTCAGCGCGGTGAAGACCGCGACCGCGCTCGATGCGCCGTCGCCGGATGCAGGCGTGGCCGCGTTCACCACGACGCTAGGCGCGCATCACTATCGCACGCTCGCCTGGCGGGATGAGAAGAGCGGTGCGACGCATCTCTATGGTGACAAGAACCGCTACAGCCTGCTGGCGACCTTTCCGTTTCACACCGGCCTCGTACTTCTGATGTTCGGGGCGATGATCGCCGCGACATTTGGCTGGCGCGAAATCGGCTTTCTCGTCCCCGACGGTTCGACCCGCCCGGTTGGGCACGGGACCGCCCTCACTATTCGGAATGATGGCTTCGTGGATGCGTATTACGACGACGGGCGCGCGAAGGATTACTATTCGGATGTCGTGATCGCGCGGGACGGGCAGGTCGTCAAAGCGGGCCGTCTGCGCGTCAATAGCCCGATCAGTTACGGCGGTGTCTCGCTCCATCAAGCGACGTACGGGCAGGCGGCGAAGTTCCTGGTTACTGACGCGGCGACGGGCGCGACCCGTTGGGACGACAGCATCCCCGTCTTTGTTTCGGATAATCGCACCTTCGCGCGGCAGTTCACGGACGGACTGGGCGAGTTCGAGCCGACCGGCGTGCAGCGACTGGATGATCTCGGCATCACGGTGCGGTTGGTCACGTCCGCCGGATCGAATGATGAGAAGATCGGCGTGGGGCAGATGGCAATTGCGATCTTCGATAACCGGGCGGTAAAAGCGGGCGCCGGGCCGATTGGTACCGGGAAACTCGATCCGGGTGGCTCAGTGACGATCGGTGGCCTTGTCTTTACGTTTCAGCGCGAAGTGCGTTTCACGGGCTTGCAAATCACGCACAATCCGGGCCTGCCAATCATTATCGCCGCTGCCGCGATGATCTTTTTCAGCATTATGGTAACGTTCTATGTGCCGCACCGCCGCGTGCGCGCCCTGGTCCTGCCGCAAGCGGATGGCAC
>JALYUS010000770.1 GCA_030853625.1 Chloroflexota bacterium | reverse complement strand
CCCAGAGCGCGGGGATCGCGGGTAGCCAGCAGGTGGCCGTGGCAGCCTCGGGTGGTGCGACGCTCGTCGTCTCGGGCTTCCCTTCCCCTGCGGTGGCGGGTACGAGCGGGTCTGCGACGGTCGTCGCCAAGGATGCCGCCGGGAACATCGCGACGGGCTATCGGGGCACGATCCACTTCACGAGCACCGACGCGCAGGCGGGGCTGCCCGCCGATTACGCGTTCAGCGCCACCGATCAGGGCGTCCACACCTTCACGATTATGTTCAAATCCGTGGGGACACAGGGTATCACGGCGACCGATACGGCATCGGGCGGGATCACCGGGGCCCAGGGTGGCATCGCCGTCTCCGCAGGCCCGGCAAGCCACCTCGCCATCGCCGCGCCCGCGAATGCGCGGACGGGGGGCGCCATTTCCTTGACCCTCACGGCGCGCGACGCATTCGGCAATGTCGCGACCTCCTACCCTGACACCGTCCATTTCGCGAGCAGCGACACAGCGGCGGTCCTGCCCGCCAACTACACCTTCCGCGGAGCCGATAACGGCATCCACACGTTCACGGTGAACCTCAAGACGGCGGGGAGCCAGAGCGTGACCGCGACGGATGTCGCGTCGAATGCTCTCACGGCCACCGTGACTATCACGGTCAACGGCCCCGGCATTGCTGAGGTCACGCCGATCTCCGGCCCGCTGGCGGGCGGGACGACGGTGACGATCACGGGGTCCGGGTTAGCGGGCGCGACGGTCGCGTTCGACGGGGTGGCGGCGACGAACGTGCGCGTGAACAGCGCCGGGACGAGCCTGACCTGCGTCACCCCTGCGCGTTCCGGTGGCGCGACAGTGGATGTGACCGTGTCAACGGGCATGGGCACCGCGACCGCGCGCTCCGGTTTCACGTACCTCCCGCCGGGAGGACCCGCGCCGCTACCAAATCAGCGCCCATCAGGCGGCGCGAGTCTTCCGACGGGCGGCCCCCCACCGGCGGCGCTACCGGCCAGTCGATGAGGCACAATGGTACGAGGTGCTCATCGATACGCGCGTTGATCAGCGAGCGAAAGCGGGCCTGAGCGTTAAAGGTGGCGACGCGCGAGCCGTCCGGCACACGACTCGCTTGGACGCGGACGTCGCCAATCGGGAGGCATCGCACGGCATTGCGTGGTAGCGGGGGCGAACGATAAATCTAGTACGTACGCGGAAGGACGATGCAGGGCGACACGGCACGATAACTCCTGAATCAGCCGCCGGAGCAGACTCCGTGAGTTCGAGTCCCTCCCTGTGTACCACCCTTTCCTTGTATAGAAGCGAAAACAACCATTATCGCGAATCAGTGAGCGGCCTTCGGCGGCAGGTACTTCACGATTATGTCACAGACGCTCACAATGATAGAATAAGGGCGGAATGATGACGAAGAGCGAGAAGCGGGAGGCGGCGATTCGGCAGAATCCGAAGCAAGTGCGCTTTGATGATCTCGATCTTCTTCTTCGGTCGTATGAATTCGTGCGTGCCCAATCTCGCAAGGGTTCTTCGCACTTCAACTATCGTCATGAGAAGGTGACGAAAATTGTCACGATCCCCACGCATGGGGCCGGATTCGTCAAGGTCGAATACGTCAAGGACGCGCTCGCCCGCATTGATGAGATAAAGGAGCAAACGCGATGACGCGCTATCCGATAGAGATTGATGACGATGACCAGACAACCAATGTGGTGATCGTAGACGTAACCCCGGAAGTTGAGCGACTTGCTGCCCGCCCCTATCACGTCGAGATTACGCGTGAAGAAGGCGAGTATGTCGCACGCATCCCTGAACTCCCCGGTCTTGTAACAGGTGGCGCGACGCTCGAAGAGACGTATGTGATGGTGGAAGATGCCAAGCGCGGATGGATCGCCACGGCCCTCCACTATGGCGATCCCGTCCCGGAGCCGCGTGTGCTCGCTGCGCATTAGCATTTCCCCTCCATCTTCTCTGCTCGACGATGCACTGCCTCAAGGCCGCGTGTGAGGTAGTCTTGTCTCCCGATTACCCGCCCAAGCGAGTAATGAAGTGTGTCCGTTTCGGCGTGCTGACGCTGTCCGCACCGATACTTCGCTGATATGCCGCGATAATCGCGTTGGCGATCACACGATAGCCCGCGTCGGTGGGATGCACGTCCGGCTCAGTATCGAGAATATGCGTCAAGGTCCCGGCCCGGCCCGCGAAGAGCGGGAAGAGATCAACCGTCGTCAACGTCACGCCACGCGCCGCTGCGACCGATTGAGCGGCGGTCACGGCCCCCATGATGATCGTGTTCAGGCCTTGCA
>JALYUS010000764.1 GCA_030853625.1 Chloroflexota bacterium | reverse complement strand
GCCCCATTGCGGCGGCGTGTTCCCGCTTCGCCGCCGCGAGGGCATCGGCGTTCGTCATCAGATCAATCGCCGTCATCGCCATCGTCTTCGCACCGGCGATCAGCGAATTGTGGCCGCGCTCGGTTTTCGTCGCGACGGCGACCTCGCGCGAGTGCCAGCCCGCCTCCTCGCCGCAGATGCCGATGTACGCGTAGACCGCCGGTACTTCGTGGCTGACGTTGCCGAAGTCGGTCGAGCCGCCACCCTCGTGCGGGGGGCCATCCTGCACGTCCCGGCCAATCGCTTCCATATTCGCGCGCATCACCGCGCCGAGCGCGCGATTGGGGACGTAACTCTGATAGGGTTTGATGTATTCCTTCCATTCGAGCCGCGCGCCAGTCGCGGTCGCGGCGCCCTCGGCGCAGGCGACGACGCGCTGCTTCAACTCGGCAGCGTAGACCGGGTCGTACGAGCGGATGCGGAAGCGGCACGCCGCGTAGGGCGGGATGACGTTCGGCGCGCCGCCGCCGCTTGTCACGATGCCGTGGATGCGCGCCTCGGAGCGTACCTGCTGCCGCAGCATGCCAACATTGTTGAAGGTCTGGATGACGGCATCGAGCGCGTTGATGCCGGTATGTGGGTTCGCCGCAGCGTGCGCGGCCCGTCCGTGGAACATGAAGTCTATCCCGTACGCGACCATCGAGGGCTTGAGGGCAATGAAATCCTCGGTCTGCGGGTGAATCATGATCGCCGCGTCCACGCCATCGAAGTAGCCGTGTTCCAGCACGGGAATCTTGCCACCCGCGTTCGGGACGGCAGATTCCTCCGCCGGGGTGCCGAGGACGACGACCCGGCCCGGCAGTAGCCCTTGTTGCCCCAGCCGCGCGAGGGCGATCCCCGCGCCAATCGCCGCGTTGGCGATGATGTTATGTCCGCAGCCATGCCCGACATCCGGCAATGCGTCGTACTCCGCGATGATCGCGATAGTCGGGCCATCCGGGTTGCCGCCGGGGAGCGTGGCGCGGAACGCGGTGTCGAGACCGGCGATGCCCCGTTCTATCTCCGCGCCGAACTCCTCCAGCATCTCGGTCAACTTCGCGGACGCCTGATACTCCTGCAAGCCGAGTTCGGGATTCTCCGCCATCCAGTCGCTACAGCCGATCAGCATCCGGGAGACTTGCTCCACCTCCCGCTGCGCCTTTTCCTTCAATGCCGCTACATCGGTCATTTATTACTCCCTTCGTTGGTGGTGCGCGGTTTGCGCGCCACGATCCAGAAAAAGGTCGCCGGTTTGCCAAACTCCTCGTCGGTTTCCGCCTGCCCGCGCTCGACGACGAGCCCCACGTCGCGCACTAGTCGCCGGTTCTCCTCCGCATCATAGCCGCTGAAATAGGTCGGCGCACCAAGCCAATCGTCCTCAACCATGCCGACCGTGCCGCCGTTGCTGAATGATGCGACGAAGAGACCGCCGGGTCGAAGCCACGACGCGATCTTCGCGAGCAAATCAGCGTGTTCGTCGCGCGGGACATGGGTGATCGCGTAGAACGCGTATAGAGCGTCGAACGAAGCTGGCGGGAAGGTGAGAGCCGTCATATCTCCGACGACGAACGTCGCGCCTGGCACATTCCCTCGCGCCAGCGCGATCTGACGCGATGAGAGATCAATGCCCGTTACCGCGAACTGCTCCGCGAGGCGTTGCGTTGTCGGGATGCCCGCGCCGCAGCCCAGTTCAAGAACGTCCGCGCCGGTGGGGAGAGCATCGAGGAGCAGGCGCGTATACCGCTCGCGCTCCGCGACACGCACCGTCGCGGACCAGGCGAGATACCGTTCGGCAATCGCGTCGTAGCCGCGCGCGACAATCGCCTTTGGATCGTCAGGTTGCTGGCTCACACGCGCTCCCAGCCTTCAAGCCGCGCGATGGCCTCGCGGACGACCGCAGGCACAGGCCGCTTCGCCTTGCGTACCGGATCGAAGTTGACGAACACGGCAGTCGCGCGGAAATACGCGTCGGCTTCACCCGCTTTCCACATCGTGAAGGCGAAGGTCAGGCTCGTCGTACCGATGGTCGTGCAACGAACACCGATTTCCACCACTTCATCGAGTTGGAAGGAGCGGAGATAGTCAAGTTCCGCATGGACAGTCGCGACATCGAAAACATTCGCGTCCGCGAGGTCGTAAAGGTGCAGCCTGAGACCCGTACGGAAATACTCGGTCTGCGCGATGTCCATGTACGACAGATAGCGCCCATTGTAGACGATCCGCTGGCCGTCAATCTCGTCGTAGCGGACGCGGAGCGTGTGAACGAAGTGGAAATCGTCGCGTGCCATACT
>JALYUS010000759.1 GCA_030853625.1 Chloroflexota bacterium | reverse complement strand
ATGAAAGCGTGGCGATTCAGAGCGACGAAACACTCCGCACGCTCGCGCCCGCCTGGGCATTCACGCTCCTCTCGCTGCTCGCCTTCTTCCTGCTCGTCGCCCTCTTCGGCTACGTCCTGAAATAGCGAGCAAATCCCGATCAGTGCCCGTGCATATCCGTCGGTGTGATGCGGATGGCAACGGAATAGGCGGCGGCGAACGATGCGGCGTCCCTACCAATGCGTTTGATCGGCTCGGCATATTTTTCGACGTATGCCGCTACATCGGTCGCCGGTGGCGCATTCGCGACAATCTGCGCCTCGCCGGTGAGGACGATGATGTTGCCGCCGTGGCCGTCACCGTCGAAGTTGAGGGAAACCTTCGCACTGTGCGCGATATTCTGCTCCTTCTGCTGGTTTGGCTGGCTGTACATCAGGACAGTTCCGTTATCCCAGAGGAACCAGACAGGGGTAGGCTGCGGTGTCCCATCGCGCCGCACCGTCGTTAGCCAGACGATCGTTTCCTCGCGCAACCGTCGCTCGACGCGTTTGCCGAAATCCGTTGTCAGATCAATCTTCATCGCATTTTCCTTCTCACCTTGTATACCGTGTGATTCAATCCTTGATAATGATGGCATGCCGTGTGCTATCAGACAAGAGACGGCATGGTGCGTCGCGGATGTCGGATACGAGCGATGTGAGAAACAATGATGCTGACACAGGCAGTGATGGAACACATGATGGGATTTTATCTCGCGGTCGGTCTGACGCTGGTCGTCCTCCCCGGCTTCGTGATGGCACATGATGGGCGTGCGGTCTATATGCGTCGCGCCGGGCAGGCGTTGGTCGCATTCAGCGTGATCCTCCTCGCGGTCTATACCATGCAACCCGCGTAGTATCCCCGCTTTTGTGCGATACTCCCGGTATGAGCGATTTCTCCTCCCTTCCCGATGATGAACAGAACAGTGCGCGCTGCCCGCTTCCGGCATGGGCGCTTCGGCCGCTCGCGATCCTGCTTCCCCTGGCAGCGCTCGCGGCGATTCTTTGGCTTGCGTTCCGCTAGGAGTCTGTACGCGTGATTGTTGTTGATAGCCATTGCCATGTCTCGCTCTCGTGGTACGAGCCGGTGGAAACGCTCCTCTTCCAGATGGATCGGTATGGCGTTTCGCATGCCGTGTTGGTGCAGATGCAGGGGCAGACGAACAACGATTATCAGTTCGCGTGTGTGCGGCGCTATCCCGGTCGGTTCGCGCCCGTCGTTGTCGTTGACACGGAGCGGGCGGACGCGCCGGGAACGCTGCAACGCCTCGCGGAGCAAGGCGCGAGCGGCGTCCGCCTCCGGGCAATGGCGCGCTCGCCGGGCGACGACCCGCTCGCGATCTGGCATACCGCTGGTCGCCTCGGCCTCGCGGTCAGTTGCTTCGGATCGAGCGCGGAGTTCGCGTCGGATGGCTTCGCGGCGCTCGTACAATCGCTCCCGGAGGTGACGATTGTGCTTGAACACCTCGGCTCCCACAGCCGCCCCGACACGACCGATTCCGAACGCGCGCTGCGCCAGCACGTCTTTGCGCTCGCCCGCTTCCCGAATACTGCAATCAAAATCACGGGTCTCGGCGAATTCTGCCACCGCGTGATGCCCGTGACGGAGCCGTTCCCTTTCACACGACCGATCCCGCCGTATCTCCAACAGGCGTATGACGCCTTCGGGCCGCGCCGGATGATGTGGGGAAGCGACTATCCGCCGGTGGACGCGCGCGAGGGATACAGCAACGCACTGCATGGCCCGATGGAGGCGCTCGCCGATCGGAGCGAAGAAGAACGCGCGCTGATCTTCGGCGGCACGGCCCGCGCGATCTTTCCGCCCAGGGATGGCTAACACGATGATCGCGCGGGATGTAGAGGATTCTGTAGGTTTTCGGTAAATGTCGAATGAATTTGTTCATAGCGTGGTAGAATATCCGAGTAGCGCTGACAACGACCGAGCGTTCTCGCGGCCGGGCGGCACATCCGTTCCCGCTTCTGTCGTGTTCTCTTGATGGTGCAGAAAGGTGGGCCCATGTCGGCCCCGGTCCTGATGACTCTCGATACTGACGCCCCACTTTCCCCAATAAACGATCATCGCGAACTGCGCCGCCGCGTCCAGGCGGCCGGACTACTCGAACCCCAATCGCGCTCGTTCGGCATGCGCCTCCTGGTGACGGGCGGGCTGCTCGCGGCGGGTATCGCGTTCCTTGTCGCCTTCCACGCGCACTGGGCCGTCGCCCTCGGCGCGCTCTTTTTCAGCGTCGTCTCGGTGCAAATCGCCTTTCTCGTCCACGATGCCGGGCATCGGCAGGGCTTTCTCCGTCGCTGGCAGAATGCGCTGGTGGGCGTGATCGGCGGCGACCTGCTGATGGGCGCCAGTTACGGCTGGTGGGTCGGCAAGCATAACGAGCATCACGCGCATCCGAATCATGCCGATATGGACCCCGATATTGAGTTGCCGATGATCGCCTTTACCGCCGCGCAGGCGATGGAAAAGCGGGGCATGCAACGGCTGGTCGCGAAGCACCAGGTCTGGTGCGCGCTCCCACTGCTCTCCCTCGTGGCGTATGGTCAGCGCCTGTCGAGCGCCCGGTATGTACTGCGCGAGCGCTCCCGCTACCGCCGCTGGGAAGCCGTTGCGCTCGTCCTGAACGCCGTCCTGTACGTCGGTCTGCCGCTCGTTCTGCTCGGCCCGTGGTCGGCGCTGCTCTTCATCGCCATCCATCAGGCATGCACCGGCATCTACCTCGGGCTGGTCTTTGCGCCCAACCACAAAGGGATGCCGATGATTGACGACGAGATGGCGCTGGACCCGCTGCGCGCGCAGGTCCTCACCGCACGCAACGTCTACGGCAACCCTGTAACCGATTGGTTGTACGGCGGGTTGAACTACCAGATCGAGCACCATCTCTTTCCGTCCATGTCGCGCGATCGGTTGCGGCTGGCGCAGCGGATTGTCGCGGCGTTCTGCCAGGAGCGGGGCATCTCCTATCACGAGACATCGGTCATGCGCTCCTATCTGGAGATTCTGGCCTCGCTGCGCGCGGCTGCCGCGCCCCTGAACAGGCGTCATCCGCAGTACGATCCCGTTGCATAAATGCGCGATGGGACGGAAACCGACACGATCGGTGCATTGTGTGGTATACTCTGGGTTCAATGTCCTCGCTTATTACTGGTATGGATCAGGCGCGAGAACGAGTAGTCGCGCGTGAGGTTCCGACCGGCGGGCGAGAAAGACAGTGGAATGGCAAAGAGTTTGTATGTTGGCGGCCTCCCCTATTCGACGACCGAGGATGCGATTCGCACCCTGTTCGCCGGGGCCGGGGATGTCAGTTCCGTGCGCGTCATCATGGATCGTGAGACGGGGCAGAGCAAGGGATTCGCGTTCGTCGAGATGGCGAACGACGCGGAAGCGTTGATGGCGGTCAGCC
Organism: Chloroflexota bacterium; assembly: GCA_030853625.1. Classification (GTDB taxonomy): domain Bacteria; phylum Chloroflexota; class Chloroflexia; order Thermomicrobiales; family JALYUS01; genus JALYUS01. The sequence continues at coordinate 4,167 of JALYUS010000759.1, read as the reverse complement.
AGTTCAACGGTTATCAGATGGATGGTCGCGCCCTCACCGTCAACGAAGCCCGCCCACGCGAAGAGCGGAGTGGCGGCGGCTCACGCGGCGGCGGCTACCGCAGCTACTAGACCCGCAGCAAAACGCAGCACAAGCGAAAGACAGGGCCGATGAAGCCCTGTCTTTCGCTTGTGCGCTGTCGCATCAGTCAGTCGGCCTTTTGCAGCGGTCGCAGCAAAAGGCCGACTGAGCAGGAACGCGGGTTCAGCGCGCGCCCGTGGCGCTCCGGCGCCGCACGAGGGCATCGGCGATCACGGCGACGAGCAGGACGCCGCCCTCCACCATCTGCTCGACGTCCGTGCCCTGCCCCGTGAGTGCCAACCCGTTGAGCAGGCTCCCGACGATCAATGATCCGAGAATGACCGCCCAGACCGAACCACGGCCACCGAAGAGGCTGACGCCGCCGATCACCGGCGCGGCAATCGCGTTCAGCACCAGGGTCGGGTCAATCGCCGATGTCGCCGAGAGCTGCCGCGACGCCTGAAAGATGCCGCCCAACGCCGCAAGCGTCGAAGCAAGCGTGAAGACGATGATCCGCAGCCGGACGATGTCCACACCCGCCCGTCGTGCCGCCTCCGGATTGCCGCCAACGGCATAGACATGGAGGCCGAACGCGGTCCGGCGCATCACGAGATAAAAGAGCAGAATCAAGCCGATCAGGAGGAGCGCCGTTAAGGGAACGCCACGATACGACTGGAAGAGCAGCGCCGCGCCGATCGTCATGACGCCGATCACACCGATCCGCAACCCGAGTTCCGCAGGGGAAATAATCGGCAAGTCACTCTGTTGGCGTCGCGCGCGTTCTCGCATCAGGGTAAATGCGTAGACAACAACACCAATCACCGGCAAGCCGATACCGACATATGCAGGTACATAGGTCGTCGCAATCGCGAGCAGTTTCGGATCCCGGATGGGAAGCGTCGTCGTGGGCAGCATGATGTGCAGAAGCAAGCCTTGATAGCCGATCAATGCCGCCAGCGTGACGATGAATGCCGGCACGCGCACGACCGAAATAAAGAAGCCATTGATCGCGCCAGCGAGCGCGCCGACACAAAGCCCGGCCAGGATCGCCACCGGCCACGGCCAGCCGTGCCCATACGAGAGGACGACCATTGCCCCTGCCCCAAGCCCGCTCACGCTGCCGAGCGAGAGATCAATCTCGCGGACCAGGAGGACGAGCACCGAGCCGAGCGCCAGTGTGCCGATCGTGATGATCTCCTGGATCATCTCCGTCAGGTTACGCGCGCGCAGGAAGTTGCCACTGGTCGCGATCTGAAAGTAGACCGCGATGATCACGAGCGCCAGAACGACGGGGATCTGCCCGAGGTCGCCGCGCAATCGCCGGGAAAGCGCCCCGGGGGCACGGTGGCTCCTGCCGGGCGGCGGGGGCATCAGTTCTTGCGAATCGAGCGTTTCGGTGCTCATTGCGCCACCTCCGATCCCACATACGGGGCGTTCGTTGCGCTCGCCCCGCGCGTAATGCCACCGAACTCCGCGCCGGTAATGGCCGCGACGATCTGCTCCGAGGAGGTCGTCCCAATCTCGAACGACCCGACACGCTGCCCGAGCCGAAGAACGACGACGCGATCCGCGACCTCGAAGACATCCGCCAAATTGTGCGAGATCATCACGACCGCAAGCCCCTGCTCGCGGAGGCGATGGATCAGATGGAGCACCTGCCGCGTCTGGACGACGCCGAGCGCCGCCGTTGGTTCATCAAGGAGAAGCACGGCGGGATCGCGCAGGACGGTCTTTGCCACGGCGATAGATTGCCGCTGGCCACCGGAGAGCGACGCGACAATCGTGCGCACGGAGGGTATCTTGACATCGAGCTGACGCAGGATCTGGTTGGTGCGCGCTTCCATCTGCGTCTCATCCAACTGCTTTACCAGCCCCGGAATGACCGTTTGCTGCGCCTCACGGCCGAGGTAAAGGTTCGCGACCACATCCAGATTGTCACAAAGGGCGAGGTCCTGATAAACGGTCTCGATACCCATCCGTGTCGCCTCGTTCGGGCTGGCAATATGCACCTCCCGGCCATCCCGAAAGATCGTGCCGGAATCGGCCTGAATCACACCTGCGAGTGTCTTGACGAGTGTCGATTTCCCGGCGCCATTATCGCCGACAAGCCCGACGACCTCGCCTGCGTAGACCTCAAAATCAACGTCACTGAGCGCCTCTACCGCACCATATGACTTGCTGATGCCGGTGACGCGCAAGCGCGGCTCACCGCGCGCGACCGGCCTGCTGGCGGGCTGTATCGGCGCGCCCTCGGCGCCCGTAGTACTCTCTCCCACAATGATCCTCCACGGACATAGGCGAACCCGGCGAACGAACAGAGAGGTGCGACGCATACAGACTCTTCATCCGCACCGAAGAGGGGTGGGATACGCGGAGCGCGTACCCCACCCATGCGTCCGCATGCGCGGCAGTACTGCTTAGCAGAGTCCGCCGGTGCCCGCAGGCAAATCCTTACACAGGTCTGCCTTCGTGAGGAACCCGTCCGCGACCACCGTCGTCGCAACATTACTCTTGTCGACGGCGGTCACCTGGTTGAATATGGATGGGATCGTCGCGCCGCCGGTCGTCTTGCTCTGCCCGGTCGCGATCTCCGACGTGCTCGTGCCGTTGCTCATGGCAGCAACGAGTTTGCCGACCGAATCAGCCAACTTCTTGATCGGCTTATAGACGGTCATGCTCTGATCGCCCGTCAGGATGTCACGGACTGCCGCGAGCTCCGCATCCTGCCCGGTCACGAGCACTTTGCCATTGAGGCTCTGCGCCTTGAGCGCGGCGACCGCCGCATCGGCCATCCCATCATTCGCGACATAGGCGACCTGGATGTTGTTGTTGTTCGTGGTGAGCGCCGCAGCCATTTCCGTTTGCGCGGTGGCAGCCGTCCACATTGGCGTGTACTGCTCGTAGACCTTGTGTAGTTCACCACTGGCGAAGAGCGGATCAAGGATGTTATGCGCGCCCTGCGCGAAGAGGAGAGCGTTGTTGTCGGTCTGCGATCCATTGATCATCGCGACGTTGTCGCCCTTCTTATGATGATCCTTGATGTACTGCCCCTGCGTCTCGCCGACCTTCACATTATCGAACGTGGCATAGTACGCGAGGTCATTGTCCTGGATCAGGCGGTCATACGCGATGACGGGTACATTGCTCGCTTTCGCCTTCTGGACAATGGCTGCCGCCGATGTGCTGTCTACCGCGACGACGATTAGAATGCAGGCGCCCTTCGTCAACTCGCTGGATGCCTGGGTCAGTTGCGTTTCGGTACTATTCTGCGCGTTCACCGCATCGAATGTGACGCCGGGCAATGCCGCCGTCACGGCCGCCGCCGTCAGTGGATGATCGTATGCCTCCCAGCGCCCGCCCGCCGTCGTATCAGGCGAGAGGAAGGCGACATGCTTGCAACCCTTCGCGGCGCTGAACGTGCTCGCGCTGGCGCCGCCGCCACTCGCAACCGGGCTTCCCCCCGTCGCGCCACTCGTCGCGGGGACGCTCGTTGCGGAACTGCCGCCGCACCCCGCGAGCAGAAGCACGAACGCCACACCGGCGACGAGCGGGACGAAATGAGGCCGACGAGATGGTGAAGCAAAAACCATGGTGTACTCCATTCAACGCATCACGAAATCACAGATGTTTGCAGCCGGTCACTTTCCCGTCTCTCACTCCCTTCCCATACCACACCGATGGCGGAAGCCGCACCAACGCCGCATCCGAAAACGATACGGGCCGATCACCCGCACACGGGCGCAGGTGATGCCTCGTTCCGTCGCACCGTACCGGGGATAGTGTCCCGGTAAAAAACCATAGGGGAGTCATCAATATACGGCGACGATAGCACCCGCAAGTATCTACGTCAATCGGTTTATGCCACATGTATCTGTTCAGGAATGAGGGGACGGGGTATGCTGCGTGGATGATCGACCTGAAGAACGCCAGCCGTGACGAGTTGATAAGGCTGATCGTTTCCCAGCACGAAACGATCATGCGGCAGGAGCGCAGCATCGCCGCCCAGCAGGAGCGGATTGCCGCGTTGGAAGCGACGGTGGCGCAGTTGACGGCGCGCGTTGGCGAGTTGCTGGCGGCACTGGCGGCGATCCGCGACGAGACGCCCGG
>JALYUS010000739.1 GCA_030853625.1 Chloroflexota bacterium | reverse complement strand
GCCTACCCCCTCAGGATGGGGGCGAAAGAACCTAACCCCCGGCCCTGCGGCACTCTGTCCTCAGGGCAATGCCTCGGTCGTCCGTGCGACATTGCGGATTTCGAGAAGACATGCGGGAAGATCATGCAGGATGCGCTCGTTCGGAAAACGTGTGACGCGTACGCCACGAAGCGCGAATGCTTGCTCGCGGTGGTGATCTTCGGCAACCTGCGTGTGATGGATTTCGCCGTCTACTTCGATAACCAGGGCAGCAGCATGGCAATAGAAGTCAGCAACGAAGCCATCAATCACCTGTTGCCGACGGAAATGCAGACCATCCAGTTTGTTGCCACGTACTGCGTGCCAGAGCATCGTTTCCGCAGGCGTCATCTCCCGCCGCATCCGCCGCGCGACCGCGTTCTTCTCCGCATTATGCAGTCCCCGCACCACCCAATCTTTACCCACTCGTTTTACCTAACCCCCTGCCCCTTCCCGCGAGGAAGGGGTGACTCATGCGAATTGCCGTGGCCTTCCTCTTGGAGCGGTTTGAGATTCTATTGACCCGATGTTTCTGCTTGCAGGGCAAGCGATTTTGATGATAGACCGGTCCAGTAAGTACGAAATCCGCTCTAACGTCCGGACTTCTCGAAGGCTCCCTCCCCCTTCCTCGCGGGAAGGGGGCCGGGGGGTTAGGTTCCCCTCCCCATTACTGCGTACTCGTCGTGCCGACGTTCATCTCGTAGGTGAGGAGGATTGCTTCGGCGACCTGGCGCATGGATTTACGGCTGTCCATGCTCGCCTTGCGGATGCGGTGGAAGGCGTCGGATTCTTTCAGGCCCTGCGTCTCCATCAGGATGCCCTTGGCGCGCTCGACGATTTTGCGCGTTTCGAGGGCGTCCTTGAGGTCGGTCACTTCGTGCTGGAGGGCGACGAACTCGCGGTAGCGCGCGAGGGCGATCTCGATGGCGGGCAGTAGTTCCGCCTCGCGGAAGGGCTTGACGAGATAATACGAGACTCCGGCCTGCGTCGCCCGCTGGATCAGCTCGTGCTCGCTGAAGGCAGTCAGCAGGAGAACGGGCGCGATCTTCTCCTCGGTCAGTATCTCGGCGGCGGTGATCCCGTCCAGTTCGGGCATTTTGATGTCCATAATGACGAGATCGGGGCGGAGCGTGCGGGCGAGTGCGAGCACCGTCTGCCCATCCGCCGCTTCCCCGACGACCTGATAGCCGAGGCCACCGAGCATTTCGCGCAGGTCCATGCGGATGATGGATTCATCATCGGCGATGACGACGCGTTCTTTGCTCATCGGGTTGCCCTCCGGGAAGAATGCTGAAGAAAAAGCGCTGAGCGCCGAGTGGAGGAAAATGATCCTCAGCACTCAGTACTCAGCACTCAGTACTGCATGATGGTCGGGGAGACAGGATTCGAACCTGCGACCACACGGCCCCCAGCCGTGTGCGCTACCAGACTGCGCCACTCCCCGACGTGCTGCCGATGATAGCACGCGCGATGGGGCGGCGCAACACGATAAAAGGCGGCCGGTAGGGTGTATGCGGTCTCGCAGGCGGGGAATCCTAACCCCCCAACCCCCTGTCAGCGTAGGGAAGGGGGAGAGAGCCGCCGCGAGAGCATGACATTCGGGGAACGCCTCGGTATCGCGATGAGTCACCCCCTTCCTCGCGGGAAGGGGGTTGGGGGGTTAGGTTTCCCCGCCGACAGAGATCGGCGGATGCCTTATTCCATTTCCTTTTCCTGGCGCACGTTGTTCGTCGCTTCTTCGTCCTCGCCGGTACCGACACCGGCGCGCTCGGGTTCGGGCAGGCCGACTGCCTCCATCTCCTCGCGCGGGATTGGCGCGCTGTCTTGAAAAATCGGCTCGTCCTCCGGCGCGTCGGTCAGCGCGTGCGCCCTGGCATCCGCCAGCGGCACACTGAGTTCCACGCGATCCGGATCGCCATAGGCAACGAGCCTGATAGGCAGGAAATACTCCCGCTGGCCCAGCAATCCCTCAGCGATTGTCAGGTACCTGGCGCCGACGGCCTCGACGCGGCCCCATTGCTTGCCGTCGCTGTCATACACCTTGGCGCCTTCGCTGATTGCGATCTTCCCTTCGTTCTCGGTCGTTGCATTTTCCACGATGGCGGGGTCCTTTCAGATGAAGAGGGTCACGAAGTAGGCGACGGTCGCCACGGACATCAGGGCAAACGCTGCCCAGCCGAAGATGTTGCTCCACGGGCGGTTCGTGTATTTGCCCATCACCGCCCGACGATTGCTCAACAGAACGATGAGCAAGAGAAGCGGCGGCGAGGTAATGCCGTTGATCGTCGCGCTATAGACGAGCGCCTTGATCGGATCGAGACCGAGATAGTTGAAGAGCATCCCGGCGACGGTGCTGGCGATGATGATGCCGTAGAAGCCCTTCGCCC
>JALYUS010000718.1 GCA_030853625.1 Chloroflexota bacterium | reverse complement strand
ACACACGGCCTCGTCGCCTCGCAGCGCGTACTGCTCGCGCTAACTGAACGGGGCATGGCGCGGCAGGATGCCTACAAGATCGTCCAGAGCGGCGCGATGGAATCGTGGGCGACGGACGAGCCGCTGCACGATATTCTCGGCCGCAACGCGACGGTAACCGAACTCCTCCCGCCAGACGAACTGGCGATGTTGTTCGATCACGACTATCACCTGAAGCACATTGACACCGCGTTCGTCCGTCTCGGCATCGGAGAGAGGTAAAACCGGTGGACGCCCTTCTGACCACCGACCTTCCCGGCTTGGCGCTCTTCCGGCGCGGCAAGGTGCGCGACACCTATCGTCTCTCCGATGATCTCTTGCTCTTCGTAACGACCGACCGCATCTCCGCCTTCGATGTCGTCATGCCAAACGGTATTCCGGACAAGGGTCGTGTACTCACCAGTCTCTCCCTCTTCTGGTTCGACCGGATGCGCGATCTCGTCCCCAATCACCTCGTCTCCGCCGCCGTAGCCGATCTGCCCCCGGCGCTCGCCGCCCAACGGGATATGTTGGACGGAAGGATCATGATTGGCCGTCGCGCTGAACGGATTGACATCGAATGCGTCGCGCGCGGCTATCTCGCCGGTTCGGGATGGGCGGAATATCGGCGGACGGGCAGCGTCGCGGGATATGATCTCCCCGTCGGCCTGACGGAAAGCGCGCAATTGCCCCGTCCCCTCTTCACGCCCGCCCTCAAGAACGATGCCGGGCACGACGAGAACATCACGCCCGCGCGACTGGTAACGGAAGTCGGGGCCGATCTCGCCCGCGAACTGGAACGAAAAACGCTGGCGCTCTATGCCGAGGCGGCCGCCTACGCCGCCGCGCGCGGGATCATCCTGGCGGATACGAAGTTCGAGTTCGGGTATATAGATGGGCGGCTCGCGCTGATTGACGAACTGCTGACGCCCGATTCGTCCCGCTTCTGGGATGTGGAAGCGTACGAACCCGGCCGCCCGCAGGCGAGCATGGACAAGCAGCCGCTCCGCGATTGGTTGGAAGCGTCCGGCTGGAACAAGCAGCCGCCCGCACCCGCGCTGCCACCCGCTGTCGTGGACGCGACGCGAGCGCGGTATCTGCGCGCCTACGAACGATTGACCGGCATGCCGCTCCCGCACACGAGCGATATGCCATAATGATGTACTCCCTCTCTCTATTGCTGACAAGCAATGGAGAGAGGGTTGGGGGTGAGGTATGCCACGATGGCAGGCGGGTGTGACGGTGATGCTCAAGTCCGTCGTCAATGACCCGCAGGGGTTAGCCGTTGAGAGTGGACTCCGACAACTCGGCTACGGCGGTGTCTCGCAGGTGCGCGTCGGCAAGTACATCGAACTGGCGCTTGTTGCCGACGATGAGATGGACGCGCGCACCAAAATCGAGGAGATGTGCGACAAATTGCTCGCCAACCCGGTGATCGAAGACTACGCCTACGTCGTGGACGAAGCATACGGCGAGATGGACACCGTGGATAACGAACTGGATGCCGAAGCGTGGTAAGGCTCCCCTTCCCCGTGGGGAAGGGGTCAGGGGGTTAGGCGCCATGAAATGCGCGGTCGTTTCCTTCCCCGGCAGCAACGGCGACATGGATGCCGTCTACGCCATGAGCGACGCGATGGGTACGTCCGCCGAACGCGTCTGGCGCACCGAGACCGATCTCAGCCGCTTCGACGCGGTCGTGCTGCCGGGCGGCTTCTCGTATGGCGATTATTTACGCGCGGGGGCGATTGCCCGCTTCGCGCCCGTCATGGAGGCCGTAGCGGCGTTCGCGGCGGCGGGGCGGCCCGTGCTTGGCATCTGCAACGGCTTTCAGGTGCTCACGGAAGCGGGTCTGCTTCCCGGCGTCCTGATGCGCAACGCCAGTCTGCGGTTCCGCTGCCACTGGGTGCATATTCGCGTCGAGCGATCCGATACCGCGTGGACGGCGGACATCCCGCACGGCGCCGTCCTTCGACTCCCCGTCGCGCACGGCGAGGGGCGGTATGTCGTTGATACCGAGACGCTCCACCGCATCGAGGAGGATCGGCAGATCGTCTTCCGCTATTGCACCGCGACCGGCGCACTCTCCCCGGAGGCAAATCCGAACGGCGCGACCGCGTATGTCGCCGGTGTCTGCAACGATGCAGGCAATGTCGTCGGGCTGATGCCGCACCCGGAGCGCGGCGCGGAATCGCTGATCGGCGGTGACGACGGTCTGATGATCCTCCGCAGCCTGCTCGTTGCTGGCGGTGTTGCCCGATGATGGAGGCGAATGCCATGCAAGTCGCGGCGCCGGACATGCCCGCGACGGACGCGGACCTGCGCGAAGTCGCCCTTTCTCGCGCCGAATACAATCAGGCGGTGGAAATGCTCGGGCGTTACCCGGCGCGCGTCGAACTCGGCATGATCGGCGCGCTCTGGAGCGAGCATTGCGGCTACAAGCACTCGCGCCCCCTCTTTAAGATGTTCCCGACGACCGGGCCGCGTGTCCTGCAAGGGCCGGGCGAGAATGCCGGCGTCGTGGACATCGGCGACGGCCTCGCCCTCGCGTTGAAGATGGAGTCGCACAACCATCCGAGCGCCGTCGAGCCATACCAGGGCGCGGCGACCGGCGTCGGCGGCATCGTGCGGGACATCTTCACGATGGGCGCGCGGCCAATCGCCATCCTCGATGCGCTGCGCTTCGGCCCGCTCGATGAGCCGCGCAATCGCTACCTGTTCGAGGGCGTCGTCGCGGGGATTGGCGGCTACGGCAACGCGCTTGGCATCCCGACCGTTGGGGGCGAGATCGCCGTTCATCCCTCCTATCGCGGTAATCCGCTCGTCAACGCGATGTGCGTCGGTATCGCGCCGCACGCGCGTGTAATGCGGGCGAGCGCGGGCGAACCGGGCAATGTGCTGCTCATGGTCGGCGCGGCGACGGGGCGCGACGGTATTCACGGGGCGACGTTCGCCTCCGGCGATCTCGATGCGGCAGCGATGGAGCGGCGCCCCGCCGTGCAGGTCGGCAATCCGTTCCTCGAAAAACTGCTGATGGAAGCGTGCCTCGAACTCCTGGAAACGGACGATGTCGTCGGCATGCAGGACCTCGGCGCGGCGGGCATCACGAGTAGCGCGGTCGAGTGCGCCGGGCGAGCGGGCACGGGCATCGAGATTGATGTGCGCACAATCGCGCGACGCGAGCGCGGCATGACGGCGTACGACGTGATGCTCTCCGAGAGCCAGGAGCGGATGCTTGTGATCGTCAAGCCGGAGGCGGTGCAGCGCGTCCGCGACCGGTTCGCGCGATGGGAACTGCACGCGGACGCGATCGGTCTCGTCACTGCTGATGGCCGTGTCCGCATCCGCGACGGTGACACACTCGTCGTGGATGTGCCGACCGATCTGCTCACGGAGGGTTGTCCAACCTACACGCCGCCCGCTGCCGAAAGCGCGGAGACGGTAGAGCGGCGCGCGTTCGATCCATTGCAAATGCCGGACATCGCGTCGGTGGATGTCGTCGCCGCGCTCACGCAACTCCTCAGTCACCCGGATATCGCCTCCAAGCGTCCGGTCTGGGAGACGTACGACTCCACGATTGGCACGAACACGGTGCTCGGCCCCGGCGCGGGCGACGCGGCGGTGCTTCGCGTGCGCGGCACCCAACGCGGCGTCGCACTGACGACCGATTGCAACGCCCGTTATTGCGGCCTCGACCCGTATCTCGGCGGCATGCACGCCGTTGCCGAGGCGGCCCGCAATCTCGCCTGTGTCGGCGCGGAGCCTGTTGCCGTGACCGATTGCCTCAACTTCGGCAACCCGGAGCGACCAGAAATTTACTTCCAACTGCGCGAAGCGGTGCGTGGCCTGGCGGACGCCTGCCGCGCGCTCGCCGTCCCGGTCGTCAGCGGCAATGTCAGCCTCTATAACGACGGCATCGCGGGCGCGATCCTGCCGACGCCAATTGTCGGCATGGCGGGCGTGCTCGATGACCTTGATCGGCGCGTCGGCATGGCCTTCCCGCCCGATGCCACGCTCCTCCTGCTCGGCCCCACAATGGCGACGCTTGGCGCGTCGCTCTATCTCGCGACCGTCTGCGACACCGAGGCAGGGGCGCCGCCCGCGCTCGATCTCACCGCCGAAGCAGCGGTGCAGGAGTGCGTGCGCCGGGCGATCCGACAGGGGCAGGTCCGCGCCGCGCACGATCTCGCTGATGGCGGTCTCGCCGTCGCGCTCGCTGAAGGATGCATTGCCGGGCAGGTCGGCTGCGAGGTGGCGCTGCCGGATGCGCTCGCCACGGCGGTCGGCGGTCGCCTCGACGCACTTCTGTTCGGCGAAGCGGCGTCGCGCGTCATTCTTGCCGTCGCGCCGGAGGCGATCGGGCCGATCGAGGAGTCCGCATCAGCGCTCGGCCTCCCGGTTCACATCCTCGGCAGAACGACCGAGACGCATCAGTTCGCCCTCCGCGGCATCATGAATGTGCCGCTCCGCAACCTCATCACCGCATGGGAAACCGCCCTCGCGTGATGCGCGCTATACTGCCTTCAGAATAGCGACAATGCTTGGAGCGGGACGATGGCACTGCGACGAACTGAAACGCAACCGATGACCTACGACGACTACTGCCTGCTACCCGACGATGGGAAGCGGTATCAGGTGATCGAAGGAGAACTTTTCGTGTCTCCCGCGCCACGAACGACGCATCAACAAATTATCGTCCAGCTCATGGCGCTTCTTCACACCCACGTTACGGCCCACAGGCTTGGCAAGGTCTATGTCGCGCCGACCGATGTGCTTCTCAGCCCAACGACGGTCGTCCAGCCAGATATTCTCTTTATCCGCCGGGAGAATCTCGGCATCATCACCGAACTGAATATCCAGGGGCCACCTGATCTCTGCATCGAAGTGCTGTCGCCGGGCACAGAGTCTGTTGATCGCGAGCGGAAGATGGCGGTCTACGCGCGCTACGGCGTGCAGGAATACTGGATCATTAACCCGATGCGCCAGATGGTGAGCATCTACGCATGCGATAGCGGCATTTTTGCCCTGAAACGAGAGATGACCGGAAATGACATGGTCATAAGTGATGTCGTGAGCGGCTTCCAGACGAACACGCGATCCATCTTCGCGAGCGAGGAGTAGACAAACATGGCGATCCAGAGAATGGCAATCCAGAGAGCGGAAGTGCGCGGGATGACCTACGACGATTATTGCCTGCTGCCTGATGATCGGAATCGGTATGAAGTGATCGAAGGGGAATTGACCATGTCTCCCTCCCCGCGCTATCGGCATCAGGACACTGTGTGGCGTCTTGGTGTTCTCCTTCACACGTTTGTGGAAACCAATAAATTGGGCGCCGTTGTCGGTGCGCCGATGGATGTCATTCTCGAACCGAACACGATTGTCCAACCCGATCTGCTTTTCATCCGCCGGGAAAACATGGAGATCATCACTGAACTGAATATCCAAGGACCGCCCGATCTCTGCATCGAAGTCCTCTCTCCCAATACCGGCTTGCACGACCGCTATACCAAGAAAGCTGTCTATGCCCGCTGTGGCGTGCCCGAATACTGGATCATTGATCCTGCCCGCGAAATCGTGTCAGTATTCGAGATTGACGGCGATACCTACCGACTGCGCGGCGACGCAAGCGGGGACGATGTGGTGAGCAGCGGCGTGCTGGCGGGCTTCCAGATCATCGCGCGATCCGTATTTGCATAGGCAAGTTCTCAGACGCAGGGGCATCGTTCTGTGTTAGGATAGGGAGAGCGACCGACAGACCTGAGCAGGGAGCCTGCTACCGTGTCTTCGACCACCGAGACTCAGCCGCCCCGCTCCTCGCGCTGGAACCCGAATTCCTGGGAACCGTGGCAGCGCAATCAATGGGCGATCTACGCGTCGGTACTGATCTCGTTCCTCAGTTTCACCTTCATCATGCCCTTTCTACCGCAGTACGTGCAGCAACTCGGCATCCATGATCCGAACCGCGCCGCGCTCTGGTCGGGATTGCTCGTCGGCGTCAGCCCGCTGCTCGGTGGCCTCCTTACCCCGTTCTGGGTACGAATCGCCGAACGGACCGGGAACAAGCCGATGGTGCTCCGTTCCCTGATCGCCTACGTGATCCTCATCACGCTCATGGGACTGGTAACGAATATCTGGCAACTGCTCGCGTTGCGCATCCTGCTCGGTGTCTTCTCCGGTTTCAGTTCCTTCGCCCTCGCGGTTCTGGCAGTCACCGTCCCCAAAGAGCGGATTTCGCAAGCAATCGGCACGTTGCAATCCACGCAGTTCATCGCCGCTGCCCTCGGCCCAATCTTCGGCGGCACGCTCGCCGACACAATTGGGCTACGCGAAACCTTTTTCGTCTCCGGCGCCCTCAGCGTCGTCGCCTCGGTCGTCTTCTTCCTCCTGTTCGATGCCTCCCACGACCGCGCCGCCACACCGAAACGCACGGAGCGCGCCTCACTTTCGGTGTTGGCGCACCTACCCGGTTTCCTCGCCATCATGGTCACGCTCGTCTCGATCAGTTTCATCGAGCGGACGTTCGGCCCCCTCATTCCCCTCTACGTGCAATTTCTCCACGCCCCCGAACGCCTGCTCGGCACCATCTCCGGCGCGGTGATTACGATTGGCTCGGTCGCGGCGGCAATCGCGGCAACGACGATGGGCCGTCTCAGCCGTGGCCGGAATCCTCGCAACCTGCTACTGATTACGCTGACCGGCGGCTGCCTTGCGCTCATCCCAATCACCCTGGCGCGGGAGTGGTGGCAACTGTTATTCCTGCGCCCGATGCTGGACATCTTCATCGGCGGCAACACGACGTTAGCCTACGCGATCGCGGCCCGCGCGCTCCCCGAACAATGGAAACTGACCGCCTTCGGCACGCTTGGCGGCTTGGCGATGATTGGCAACGCCGCCGCGCCCTTCGTCGCGGGTGCAGTGACGGATGCAACGCAGAGTTTGCGAACGATCTTTGGTATAGACGCGGTGCTGTATGGCGTTCTCCTCGTCTGGGCATGGAAATCCATCCATCTGCCTGACGCGGACATAACGCCGCCCAGCCTCGCGCCTGCGCAACAAAAGACCGTCGGCGCGCCGGGAGACGGATAAGCCCCCATCCCCGGCCCCTCCGCAATGTTTCGGCCAATGCCGCCGACAATGCACGACACGCGCGCCAGATCAATCTCCCCTCCCTCGCACGGCGGGCGGAGGGGCCGGGGATGAGGGTATCTGGGCACAAAGAAACGCGCCGCCTCAAGGGGCCGCGCGTTTGTTGTCTTCACCAACCGCTTTGCTAGGAGGGGCGATTCCGTTGGGCGACCACTTCGTCGGGCGCGCCATCGCGTGGTGCGGGCGGGGGCACGTAGCCGTTCCCATTGCCATTCGGGGCATAGCCATTGCGGCCGTTGCTCGGATGAGCGCCATTCGTGCCATTGCGGCTGGCATCGGCGCGGCGCCCTGCTTCATCACCGAACTCGACAGGCAAGTCAATGGCATACGGATCACCCGGCGGTTGCGGCGATGGCCGCGCCGGGACCGTTTCCGTTCGCCCATTCTCGACCGGTAGTGGCCGCCGCATCGGTGCCACCGGCGGGTTTTGCTGCTGATGACCATTCTGATAGTGCTGGATTGGCACCGGCACAGGCTGCGGTGGCGTCAGATTCGCGTAGACCGGTTCACCCGGCCTGCCTTCGACGGATGGCTGGGCGCCGAGGCGCTCCCGAATCGTCGCCATCAAGCGGCCGATACTGCTCTCCTGCGCGTCTGCCGCAGCGGCCGGTTCCAATTCTGTCGCGCAGTAGGGGCAAATATCCCATGTCACGCGGACGAGATGGGCACAGGTCGGGCACTCGTGCCGGAGTTCGGTGTGGCACGATGGGCAGATGACCCAATCGCTCTCAATCGCACGGTGGCAACTATGGCAACGCGGCAGGTCTTCGAGGTCCTGGAGCAGGTACTCCTCTTCGAGCGAGCGCTGAAACGCCTCATCGAGGGTATCACGCGGTCGGAGCACGAGATAGAGAAGCGCGCCGGGGACAAAGAAGAGGACGCTGAGGAGCGTCGCAAAAATCTGCGTGATGACGCTGCGCGAGCGCTGCTCGATATCGCGATACGTCCAGACGATGAGCGCGAACCAGAGCGCGGCGAAATACGCCAACCCAAGCGCGATAATCAGTTTCGCGCCGGAGGCGAATACTTCGAGAACCTTGTCCATGGATCATTCCCCCTTGCGGTGCGCGCTCCGCGTATCCGGGCAGGCACACGGCAGCCGTGTACGGCAACTTCCGCTAGTCTACCACAATGCGCTCGAAGCGGACGACGCGCAAACTGAAAACGGCGGCGCCACCGACCTGCACCTCGATGGGGTTCGGCATATAGAACTCGCCCGGTTCCATCACCGGCATGAGCGGGTTCATATATTGCGTGCGTGTGTAGCAGTTCTGCTTGAGGACGCGGAGCACATCCGGCACCTGGGCTTCCTCGACGCCAATCAGCACCGTCACATTCGATTCCCGCAGGAATCCGCCGGCACTGTTGATCTGCGTGGCACGGTAGCCATTCTGCGTCAAGGCGCCGATCAAGCGATCCGCGTCCCGGCCCTGAATTACCGCAAAAATCAGTCGCATCCTGACCCGCTTTCTCAGTCGTACGTCGCGGTGAGCACCGAACACCCCACGAATGGCGACAGTGCGGACCAGATTGCCTCCGCCACCACCGATGGCGCCGCGCCTGCATCAATCACGCGCCAGCGCGCGGGATCCGCCGCTGCCAGCGCATGATACCCGTTTCGCACCCGTTCGTGAAATGCGTCCCCCGCATTGTCGAGCCGGTTGAGATTGCCATCTTTCCGCTTCCGATTCAGCCCTTCATAAACCGGCAGATCGAGCAGAAAGGTCCGATCCGGCACGAGACCGCCCGTCGCGATGTGGTTCAACGTGCGGAGTGTATCAATCGTAAGCCCTCGACCATACCCCTGATAGGCGAGGGTCGAGTCCGCATAGCGGTCGCAGATGACGATCGTTTCCGCCACGAGCGCCGGACGCACGACTTCGGCGACGAACTGCGCGCGCGAGGCGACATACAGAAGCGCCTCCGCCATTGGGTCCATGCCGTCGTTTTTGTTATCGAGAAGGATGGCGCGGATCTGCTCGCTGATCGACGCGCCGCCCGGCTCGCGGGTGACGAGCGTGGGTAAGCCGCGCTCCGCCAGACGGGCCGCCAGCATCCGTGCCTGTGTCGTCTTGCCGCAGCCTTCGACGCCTTCAAGGGTGATGAACATGGCTCCCTCGCGCTTCGACTCGCTTTGTCACGTAGTGTCCGTACACAGTAGCCTGATGGTACACGACGCGGGATCGGAATGCAAAGGGAGAGTCGGAAGTTCGAGGTTCGCAGTTCGAAGTTCGCGGTGATTCCCGCTTTGAACCTCGAACCTCGAACCGCGAACTCCAAACCCCTCCCCTACTCCGCGCTACGGAATATCTCGACGCGCCGGTCCGAGCCTTGTCCGCGGCTGCGGGAGCGCAGGTTATACCGCTCTGCCATCTGATGCTGCAAGCGGCGGATGTACGACGATTGTGGACGCAGTTCCACCGCCTCAACGTTTTCGAGGACGCTGCTAATCGCCGCTTCCGCCTCTTCGATTGCCTGTAATTGGGGGTCGGATGGTTTCTCCGGTTCGGGCGCGGTCCGGGAAACCTCGAAGACGTTCGCGAGCACGCTCTCCATCTGCTGCTGCGTATTCGACCGCAACACATAAACCGGGGTGCCGTTCACTTCCGCCTCGACGAGTGGCTGCGGGCGGCGGCGGTAGTAGTTCTTGAGCGTCATCACGGCGTCCGCTTCTTTGATCGCGCGGACGATCACCGCCGCAACACGTACGGAGCGAATCGCCTCCTCAAGCCGGTTGCGGCTGACGCCGAACGGGTAGATGCGCAGTGGCTTCTCTTCCGTACCCCGCCCGCGCCGCACCGGATCGCGCAGTTCATGGACGACCGGCGCGCGCCGCTCCGGTTCGGCCGCTTCGACCTCCAGAGGCGCGGCGTGCTGATCGCGCGTCCGGCCCCCGAAAGCGCCGGTCGGTGTGATACCGGTCAGCCGCTCCATCGGCGAAACGGTCTCCACCGCGCGCGGTGCATTGCGCCCGGAGAGCCGCTCCGGCAAGAGGACGGGCGGCTGACTGCGCCGTTCGTTCCACTGGCCACGACCGCTCGTGTTTTCTCGCTCGCGGCGCTGCGTCGCACCGAAACGTGCCGGGGTGGAGAGGATTTCGTAGCCGCCATCGTCGAGCCGCTTGCGGACTTCCGGCTCGACCGTCTGATTGCGGAGCGTCGCGTCCACCATCGCGGCGACATCGAGATAGACCGCGACTTGATCGCGCTCGCGCAACTCGACCATCACGGCGAAGGTCGGCGGCGCTTTGCGCTCCAGAATGGACTTCTGCGTGCCGCGCCGCCGCGCTTCCTCGTCGGAAAGGGTAACGGACTGGATGCCGCCGATCAGATCGGAGAGCGTCGGGTTGAGCATCAGGTTTTCGAGCGTGTTGCCGTGCGCCGTGCCAATCAGTTGCACGCCGCGCTCGGCAATCGTGCGCGCCGCCCCCGCTTCGAGCTCCGTGCCGATTTCGTCAATGACGATCACCTCCGGCATGTGGTTCTCGACGGCCTCGATCATCACGCCGTGTTGCGCGGTCGGCGTCGGCACCTGCATACGGCGCGCCCGACCGATGGACGGATGCGGGATGTCGCCATCGCCCGCGATCTCGTTCGACGTATCCACAATCACGACGCGCTTGCGGAGTTCGTCCGCCAGGACGCGCGCTGCCTCGCGGAGCATCGTCGTCTTGCCGACACCCGGCCGCCCGAGCATCAGGATGCTCTCGCCCGATTCGACGAGGTCCCGCAGAATGGCGATGGTGCCGTAAACGGCGCGACCGATGCGGCAGGTCAGGCCGACGATTTCCCCCTTGCGGTTGCGGATCGCGGAGATACGGTGGAGGGTTCGCTCGATGCCCGCGCGGTTATCCCCACCGAACTGGCCGATACGCTCCGCGACATACGCGAGGTCGGCGCGCGTCACTTCGGCATCGCCGAGCGTGATCTCGTCTCCCTCGTAGCGCGCCTCCGGGCGGCGACCGAGGTCCATGACGATTTCCAGGAGGGCATCGCGATTGCCGAGTTCCGTCAGCGCCGCCTCGATGTGCGGGGGGAGAACCGAGAGCAAATCTTCGAGATTATCAGTCACTTCGTGCTCGTATTGCCGACGCTGGTTCGGCGACTGGGGCGCGCGTTCGACCGGGTCCGATGCGTCAAAGGGAACGTAGACATTTTCCAAAGCAGCACCTTCTTACCCGCTGAGTGGCTGGGGGCTCCCGGTACGGCGCGGGCCCGTGCCGGGCATCACGATGGACACCGAGGGGGCAACGCTGTCGCGGACTTTACGACAGATCCCCGTCATGACTTGGCCATGGCGACCAGATGATCCGGCGCCACAACCGGATCGGTTCACTCCTACGTGCCGACAACGACGGCACACGCCCGGCAACCGCTTTTCGTAGACTCGGAACGGGAGCAAAGGCCGGCGTCGCCTCCCGTACCGAGATCGTTGTGTACTTCACTAATAATGACTGACGGATCAGGAGCGAGAAGCCGAGTGCTTCCAGCATACCGCCGAGATCCTCCTGATGTCCGAGCGCCCGCACGTAAATGAGGTCTCCCTCACTGGCGGAGAGCGTGCTGAGAACGTTCTGGATGAACTCCGGCGTCCGGTCGCGCGCCTCGGGCCGGAAGAGCACGTCAATCAGATAAGCATGCTCGCCACTGAGAGTGCGGGCATAGACCGTCACTTCGTGCGCCTCACCGATCCAGTACGCCGCGCGGTCCGATGACGTACGCGGGAGGTCCCAGTACGTGCTGGTGCGCGCCTCCGCGAACTGCATCGCTTTCGGCGTGGTCAGCGTGTAGAGTTGGTGGATCGCCCATGTTTCGCCTCCTTGCTGACGATGGAGTGTTGACTGTTCGCCCGCCTGCCGCCTCGTCTTGTGATACGGCGCGACGTACAGCATTTCCCGGCCGTACGTGATGTATCCGGCATCGCGCAGCGCGATCAGCGCGTCGGCGCTGTCCGGCGCCCGCGCGAAGAGCCGCGTCGCTCGTCTGCGGCCTGCCGTGCGCGTCACCGCATCGAGCAGCCCCCCCCACATCGCGTCGCGCGCTGCCGCTGATCCGATGCGGTCTTTCCGCCCATAGGCGAGGTAGATGACGTCCCACGTGTGGCTGTCCCGCCGGGGCCGCGCCTGCGCGAAGGCGCGGACATCTCCCTCTTTTGCAAGCACAAAGGTCCAGACATTGCCGAGCCACGGGAGCATGCCGCGTGCGGCCGTTCGGGCGGGCCGGAGGCCGGAGATGATCCCTTCCGGCATATCGAGCCGCGCCGTTTCGCCTCGCAAGCGGCGGATTGCCGGAATATCTGTCCAGTGGACCGGGCGAATTGAATAGGGGCTGCGCTGTGGCGGGGGAATCGGTCTGTCCTTACGTTGACGAGTACTCGTCATCCGCGCTGTCCTCGGTCGTACAAAACGGCCCGCAACCGCAGTATACCTGAGAACGGACGTTCCGACTAGGGGTGTACGTACATCTTCATCAAATGCTCACACAATCGCCGTTCCGATCAGGCATTTGCCTCATCAGCAGCAAGCCTTATGCCGCCGTCCGGGCGTCGTTCCGCGTGCAGAAGGGCGTGACGATTTCTTCGACAAAATAGCGATGCAGGCGGTCATCGTTCGTCAACTCCGGGTGAAACGACGTGGCCAGGAGATTTCGCTCTCGCGCGGCGACGATTCGCCCGTCCACGAGGCGCGCAAGAATTTCCGTCGCACCGCTCACAGCATGGATGAGCGGGGCGCGGATAAAGATCGTGCGGAATGGCTCCGCACCGATAGCGGGAATAGCGAGATCGGCTTCAAAGGAATCAAGTTGCCGCCCGAAGGCATTGCGCTCGACGACGATGTCCATCACGCCGATCAATGGCTGGCGCAATCCGCCAATATCCTTCGCCAGCAGGATCATCCCGGCGCACGTTCCCCAGATCGGGAAGCCTTCTCCGGCCCGCGCGCGGATTGGTTCGTCGAGGTCATACTGCACCATCAACTTGCCAATTGTCGTGCTCTCGCCGCCGGGCATAATCAGGCCGTCCAGCCCATCGAGATCATGGGGTAGCCGGACCTCGCGCGCCGCAACGCCAAGCCGCTCCAGTGCATGCACATGTTCGATGAATGCTCCCTGCAACGCGAGCACGCCAATCGTCGTCATCTGATTCTCCTGCCTAACCCCCCGGCCCCCTTCCCTAAAAGGAAGGGGGAGCAAGAGAGGGATACATCAAGGCGTTCGCCGTGGGACGTTACCAAATCCGGTTCCCCCTCCTTTTAGGGAGGGGGTTAGGGAGTAGGCCCGCCCTACCAGCCGCGCGTCGCCATCAGCGCTTCTTGCGGCAGTTTGCCGATCTCCAGGCCGCTCATCGCATCGCCGAGGCCGCGCGAGACTTCCGCAATGATGTGCGCATCCCGGAAGTGCGTGACCGCTTCGACAATTGCCTTGCCGCGCCGCGCCGGGTCGCCGCTCTTGAAGATACCGGAGCCAACAAAGACGCCCTCCGCGCCAAGTTGCATGACGAGCGCGGCATCCGAGGGGGTCGCGACACCGCCTGCGCAAAAGAGCACGACCGGCAATTTGCCGTTCTTTGCCACCTCGCGCACCAGTTCGTACGGCGCGCCGAGTTCCTTGGCGATCGCCATCAGTTCTTCCGGCGGCGCGACGCTCAGACGGCGGATCTGGCTGGTGATCGCGCGGAGGTGGCGTACCGCCTCGACGATGTTTCCCGTACCCGGCTCGCCCTTCGAGCGGATCATCGCCGCGCCCTCACCGATCCGCCGCAGCGCCTCGCCAAGATCGCGTGCGCCGCAGACGAAGGGTACATTGAACGCCTGCTTCTCGATGTGATACTGCTCGTCAGCGGGCGTCAGGACTTCGCTCTCGTCAATGTAATCCGCGCCGAGCGCTTCCAAAACCTGCGCCTCGACGAAATGCCCAATCCGCGCCTTCGCCATCACGGGGATACTCACTGCTTCCATGATGCCCCGGATCAGATCGGGGTCGCTCATCCGTGCCACACCACCCTGCGCCCGAATATCCGCCGGGACGCGCTCCAGCGCCATCACCGCGCACGCGCCCGCTTCCTCGGCGATCTTCGCCTGCTCGGCATTGACGACATCCATGATGACGCCGCCCTTGAGCATTTGGGCCAGCCCGGCCTTCGTCGTCCAGGTGGATTTCGCGACCCCATTCTGATGCCCATTCGGCTCGCTGTGTCCGTTTGTGCTCGTCATTCGTGTGTACTCCCCTTGAATCCCGCCAGGTGGATACCTTCACACCGCGTACTACGATTGTACCGCATGATACGGCACAATTACAAGCGGTTGCGTGCGATTGCCGATATTGTACCTATTGCATCTATGCCTCAGAGTTCGCGGCGGCCCGTGAGCGCGCGACCGAGGGTGACTTGATCGGCGTATTCGAGGTCGCCGCCGACGGGGAGGCCGCTGGCGGGGCGCGTGACGCGGATGCCGAGCGGGTTGATCGCGCGAAAAAGGTACATCGCCGTTGCTTCGCCGTTGGTGTTCGGGTTCATCGCGAGGATCACCTCGTTTACATCCGGCCGTTGGAGGCGGGTGAAGAGTTCGCGGACACGCAGTTGGTCGGGGCCGATTCCTTCAATCGGATTGATCGCGC
Organism: Chloroflexota bacterium; assembly: GCA_030853625.1. Lineage (GTDB taxonomy): Bacteria > Chloroflexota > Chloroflexia > Thermomicrobiales > JALYUS01 > JALYUS01. Next base: position 4,942 of record JALYUS010000718.1, on the reverse strand, counting down.
CATGCAGCACGTGGTAGAGGCCGTGATACTCGCCCGTCCGCTCCAACGCGACGAGATCGAGCGGTTCTTCAACGACGCAGATTGCCGTGCGGTCTCGGTTCGGATCGCTGCAAAAGTCGCACGGGTCATGCTCCGTCAGGTTGTAGCATTCCGAGCAGAAGCGGACTTTCTCCTTCACTTCAAGCACCGCTTCCGCGAGCGCGACCGCCTGCTGCTTCGGCGCTTTCAGGAGATGATAGGCGAGCCGCGAGGCAGATTTCGGCCCAATACCCGGCAACCGCCCGAGTTCTTCAATTAATCGAGTCACCGGTTCAGCAATTGAGCGGGGGCGACTACTCACGACACATTCCTTCCAGCAGACGAGCGTACGGACATCCGTTCGTAGTATATCAAACGATTGAACCGCAGAGATGGTGAGAGAATCGGTCCGGCCTTTCGAATGGGGGATCGGGCGAATCCCATTCCCTGTTTTTGATGCATACGCGCCGGTGCGATATGCTGCACCAGCAATGCTCCAGTCGTTGCGGTGGTGAAGGGGCATCGTGATAAACGGTGCGGAACAGCGCGAGCGGATGAAAATGAGTGACACGACGGTACGTCCGAGGCCGCTGCCCCGGCGAAATTTGCTCCGCGCGGGCGCGCTCAGCGGGCTGACGTTCGCCGCGTCGCCGTTTCTTGCGGCATGTCAATCAACGCCCCCGCAGACCACACCAGCGGAGACGCCATCTTTCGCCACGCCGTCCGCCGTGCGCGCGACACAACGGCTGACGCTCTCGTGGTGGACCGATATCGGCTATCCCTCCCCCTTCGCCTTCATCCCGCTAGGGCCGGGTGGGGTCGTGCGCACCAGCCTCCTTTTCGACACGCTCATATGGAAGGATGCACACGGCATCATCCCGTGGCTTGCGGAGCGCTGGGGGATCAGCGGCGACGGGTTGGACTATACCTTCACGCTCCGCCCAAATGTCCCCTGGCACGACGGCCAACCGCTTACCGCCGACGATGTCGCCTTCAGTTACACGTACTATCGCGCGCACGCCTTCCCGTGGGGTTCGAGCGACATGGTGGCGAGCGCCGCTGTGGTGGACGCGCGTACGGTGCGCATCCGGCTCAATCGCCCGTTCGCTCCCTTCCTGGAGAATGTGGCAGGCCTGCTGCCCATCCTGCCGAAGCACATTTGGGAGCCAGTTGGCGACCCACTGAAGTTCTCCGGGCCGGACGCCGTGATCGGCAGCGGGCCGTTCCGATTCGGCTCCTACAAGGAGGGAACGGGCGAGTATCAGTTCGATGCGCACGCCGCCTACTTCCGCAGTCGCCCGATGGTCGCCACACTCCGCTATGTACTCGTGCCGCTGGCGCAGGGCGTCGTAGGTTTGCAGACGCACGCGGCGGATGCGATTCTGGCAATGGATTACGATGTGGTGAAGGCGTTCGGTCAGGGGCCGAACTATCGCACGCTCCAGACGCCCCCCTTCAGTATCATGCGTGTCATCTTCAATGTCGATCGCCCGCCATTCGATCAGAAAGCGTTTCGACAGGCGATCGCGTACGCGCTCGATCGGCAGCAGATCGGCGAGCGGGTCGTCCACGGCAATGTCACGCTCGGCAATCCCGGCGTCATCCCACCCGGCAGCCCCTGGTACAACCCGGATGTGGTCCAGTACGCCTACGATCCTGCCCGCGCCCGCGCGATGCTCGACGGACTCGGCTTCCGCACCGATGCGAGCAGCATGCGTGTGATGCCGGACGGCCAGCCCCTCGCGGTGGACTTTCTCGCCGATCCGGCCGCTGCGGACGCGGAGATCGTGCGGCTGATGCTCAAGGAGGTCGGCATTGATGTGCGGCCAATCACGGCGGACCCGAAGACGCGCACCGAGATGATGAAGAACCGCCGCTTCGGTATGGCGCTCACGTCGCATATCGGAGTCGGCGGCGACCCGGACTTCCTGCGCCGCTGGTACGCGAACCAGTCGTACAATGCTTTCGAGGACGGCAACGCGCTGCACAACGCCGAGTTCACCCGTCTCGCCGATCAACAGGTGGTCGAGATGGAAGTGGCGCGCCGGAAGGCGCTCGTCAACCAGATGCAGGTGGTACTCGCGGAGGAGTTGCCGACGCTCGCGCTCTACCACCGCCCCTTCTACTGGCTCTATGACCCGAACGCGTTCCAAGGCTGGTTCAATACCTGGGGCGGCATCATGGACGGTATCCCGCTCGTGGACAACAAGATCGCATTCCTGCCGCCCGCGTGAGCAGCTGATGGAGGGATCGTGATGCGCCTCGCCCGCTCCCTCGCGCTCCTGGGGGCGCTCCTCGTCATCAACTTCGCCCTGCCGCGCCTGCTCCCCGGCGATCCGGTGGAGTACTTGCAAGGCGGTGGGCAGGACGCGCCGGTGGCGCTCGCTCCGGAAGCCCGCGCCCAACTCCTCCGCTACTACGGTCTCGACCGGTCGCTGCCCGTCCAGTTCGGCCATTACCTGCTCGTGACAGCGCGCGGCGATCTCGGCTTCTCCATCCACTTCAACCAGCCCGTCCGCACACTAATTCTGCACCGGATCGGCTGGACGCTCTTGCTCGCGGGCGGGTCACTGGTGATCGCCGCCAGTCTCGGTTCCTTGCTTGGCTTGTTGCTGGCGTGGCATGCCCGGTCACGCTGGTCCACCGCGCTCGGCCTCGCTGCGCTGCTCGGCGGCAGCCTGCCGGAGTTCGTCGTCGGGTTGGCGCTGCTCTTTGCCTTCGCGGTCACGTGGCCGCTCTTCCCGGCGAGCGGCGCGCTCTCGCCGTTCCAGTCGTGCGCTGTCAGTGGTGTTGTCGGATGTACGTCTGATGCGGCCCGGCATGCGATCCTTCCCGGCCTGACACTTATTTTGGCGCACCTGCCTGCCTTCCTCCTGATCGCGCGCGGGGCAGCGAATGCGGAAGCCGATCGGGCGTACGTCGCCGTGGCGCGGGCGAAGGGCCTCACCGAACCGCAGATCGCGCTCCGCCATGTCGCGCGGAATACCGCACCCGCGATGCTTGCGTATTTCAGCGTGCGCGTGGGGCTGCTGCTCGGCGGGGTCGTGGTCGTGGAGACGCTGTTCGCCTATCCTGGCCTCGGCCAACTGACCTTCGTCGCCATCGAGTCCCGCGATTATCCGCTGTTGGAAGCCCTCTTTCTCCTCTTCGGTATCGCGATCATTGCGGCGGGGCTGGTGAGTGACCTGCTGCTTGCGCGGCTCGATCCGCGCGAGCAGCAGGCGATAGCGTGACGATGCGCACCGAGGCGTCGCCGCTCACCCCCGCCGTCAGAGAGGATTATCTGGAGCGGCGGTATCCCTCACCCATCCTGCGCGATACGCGTTTGTGGGTCGGTCTCGTACTACTCGTCGCCATCCTAACCGTCGTCTCCCTGGGTGGCTGGCTCGCGCCCGATGACCCGCACGCGCTGAGTGGGCAGCCGCTGGAGCATCCGAGCGGCGCGCACCTCCTCGGCACCAACGATATCGGCCAGGACCTGTTCAGTCAGGTGATGCGGGGCGGCCGCGTATCGCTCGTCGTTGGCTTCGGCGCGGCGACCCTCTCGACTGCGATCGCGTGGGCGCTGGGACTGCTGTCCGGCCTCGGGCGACGGTGGAGCGCGCTCGTGAGCGGCACGGCCGATCTCTTTCTGGCACTGCCATTCCTGCCGGTGACAATTCTCGTCGTCGCGCATTTCGGGCCGAGTCCAGCGGTGATCGCGATCACCATCGGGCTAATTTCCTGGCCGGCGTTCGCCCGCGTGATACGCGCCCGCGTCGCCACCGAACTCGCCGCTGGCTATGTCGAGGCCGCCCGCGCGATCGGCGCGCACCCTTTAACGATCCTGACGCGGCATGTCTTCCCCGCCACGGTATCGGTAGCGACAGCGAAGTTCGTGCTCACGGTACAATCGGCGATCGTCATCCAGGCGAGTCTCGCCTTCCTCGGCCTGAGCGATCCCGCGACGATTAGTTGGGGCGACACCATCCATCGCGGTGTGGGATACGGGCTGATCTTCGCGAGCGGCGCATGGCGATGGTGGCTTATGCCGCCGATTGTCGCGATTGCGTTGCTCATCAGTGCGATCGCCCTGATCGGCTGGGCCATCGAGGAGCGTGGCGAATACGGTTCGCGCCTCCCGTGAGCCATAGCGTGCAACGATACACGCACGAATTGTGCAAAATTATTCCCCACTCTCGTTGACTGGGCGGTATCTCATACTCTTTCACGATAGATATATCGTGCTACCGCCCATACAAAACATCATGCCATCTCTATCGCGAACGAGTATCATATCTCCCGACGAGGGGCCGACGGGGGGCTGATGCCTCAACGCACTGTGTGGTCACGTCGTAGTGTGTCATTGAGAATTGACGCTGGTGGCTGGCTCTGACATGCTGTATAAATGAGAAAGCGGCACGCTGCCACGCACCATCAAAAAAATAGGAGTATAAAACCCCATGCAGAACACGCGACCGATTATTGGCATCACGCCATCGCCGATGCAGGAGGCCAGCCCCGCGTTCGGCGACGTGACGCTGCATCGTATGACGAACACCTATACGAGCGCGGTGGAAACAGCGGGCGGTATCCCCGTCGTCCTACCCGCCACCGACCCGACCGCTGCCACGCAGGTCGTGGCACGATTGGATGCGCTCCTCCTCAGTGGCGGCGGCGATATTCGCCCGTCGCGCTATGGCGACATCGGCCCGCAGCACGAGAAGACGTACGGCATTGACGACGCGCGCGACGCATGGGAAGACGCGCTGCTCGAAGCGGCGTTCGCGATTGATCTGCCCGTCCTCTGCATTTGCCGGGGCATTCAGGTGCTCAACGTCTTCTGTGGCGGCACGCTCTGGCAGGATGTTCCAACCGAGATGCCGGGCGTGGCATCGCACAAGCAGCCCGAAGGTGGATCGCATCTGACGGCGCACACCGTCAG
>JALYUS010000694.1 GCA_030853625.1 Chloroflexota bacterium | reverse complement strand
TCCGACTGCATGACCGGACACGCGCTGTAGAAGTCCGAGAAGCGTTTGGCGAGATCGTAGACATAATTTGAGATGATGAGCGGTTTATCGGTCTCCGCCGCACGGCGCACTTCCGATGGGAAGGTGCCGATCTGTTCCAGCAGGTTCATCTCTTCCGCTGCGGGCGCCGCGAGATGCACGGCAGTCGTCGCATCCGGTAAGGCGATGCCCTCCGCCTGCGCGCGTTCGAGGATGCGGCACGCGCGGGCGTGCGCGTACTGAATATACGGCGCTGCGTGGCCGTCGAACGAGAGCGCCTGCTCCCAATCGAAGACGATTTCCGTCGTATTATCGCGATCGAGCATGCCATAGAGGAGCGCGCCAATCCCAATCACCCGCGCGATTTCCGCCTTCTTCCCCTCAGGCAGATCAGGGTTCTTTTCGTCCACGGCAGCGCGGGCGCGGGCCAGCGCGTCCGCCGCGACATCCTCGAAGAAGATCGCGTTGCCGGAGCGAGAGGACATCGCCCCCTCCGGCAGCGTCAGGAACTCATAGGGGAGATGGCGGCACTGTGCGGCCTGCGCGAAGCCCATCAGTTCCAAAATCTTGAAGATCTGCTGGAAATAGAACGACTGCCGGGCGTCCACGACATAGATCGAGCGGTCAATGTGATACTGATCGAACTTCACTGCGGCGAGGGGGAGGTCCTTGGTGGCATAGAGTGTCGTCCCATCGGACCGCAGGATCGGCAGCGTTCGATAGGTCTCCTTCGCTAAACCCAACTTTTCGTCAATCTTGACCACGGGAAGCCCGTCGCTGACCTCCGCGATGCCGCGTTCGAGCAAGTTCTGGACGATCGCGCGGCCCGGTTCCTCGACGTCGCTCTCGTAAAAGTAGACATCTATCGGCGCGTCGAGTTGCGCGAAGAGTTGCAGCAGTTCATCGAGGCTCCATTGCCGCGTCTTTTCCCAGAGCGCGACGACATTCTTCTCCTTGCGATCCCAGGCGAGGAAGAGCGCGCGTACGTCGGCTTCCCATGTCGCGCTCGGCGCCCACCACACGGTGAAATGGGCGTCGAGCCGCTGGTATTCGGCCCACAAACCGGCGAGCGAATCAGAGTTCAGGCCATCCACCTGATGCTTGATCGCGTCGCGTTTCTTCTCGGAGCGCAATTCCGCGCCGATATGCTTCCAGAAAATCGGGATCATCTCGTCGTTCATATAGGCGGTCGGATCGAAGGCTTTGTGGCTGACGAGCACGCCGAGTAGCTTCGCGACATCCCCATTGGGGACACCGGCGTGGATCAACTCTTTCATGATCGAATCCACCTGGCCGTTGAAGACCATATCTTCCAGTACGAGCCGGGCAATGAAATCGCTGACATCCTTGCGATAGGCGAGCCGCTGATTACTCTCGACGTAGAGTTCGCCGAGCCATCGCCCACGCTGCGCGGGGTCTTTCGGCTCCTGCCCCATATGGAATTCGCGATAGCACCAGAGGCACATGATGACATGCTTGCCAATATCGCCGATATACGATGCCGCGATGACATCATACCCCGCGAAGCGCATGATCCGCACGAGCGCCGCGCCGAGCGCCACATTGCGAAGATGGCCGATATGGAATTCCTTATGGGTGTTCAATTGGGCATATTCAATCATTACACGACCGGGGATCGCCGCGCCGCACCCATACGCATCGCCCGCCATGAGCACGGATTGAATGACCGCGCTGACGATTTTGTTTTTATCGAAGATACAGTTGACGAAATTGTTTTGCACATAGACATCCGCGAAGTGGTTGAGCGCGCGCAACCGTTCCGCGACGCCCGCCGCAATCGCTGCGACCGTGGCTTTGTCCTTGCCTCCCAACTGCATTGCCACCGTCGAACCGACGCCCCACACCCCTTCGAGTGGAATCGGCCGCATGGCAATCTTCGCGGGCGGCGGGTAGCCCATCGCTGCAAGCGCGCCTGCGATGGCTTCCGCGGCGTATTTCTCTTCCTGCTCAAACATTATGTCGCCCTCGTAGGACTGAGGACTGAGGACTGAGGACTGAGAGAAAAACCTCTCGCCTCGTCACTATCGTCCCTGGTCTCGGTTATCCATCGCTCAGTCCTCAGTCTTCAGTCCTCAGTCCTGATTTTTCCGCCCAGTATTTGTTCGCGCCGTACAGGCTCTCGAACGTCCCGGCATCGCTCCAGAAGCCGTCTAATTCTTCCCACGCCAGTGTGCCGTCCCGCAGGTAGGCGTTGTTCACATCGGTGATCTCCAACTGCCCGCGCGAGGAGGGAGTAATGCCACGAATGTAGTCGAATACGTGCGCGTCGTAGAGATACAGCCCGGTGACGGCATATGGGCTGCCGGGATAGGCTGGTTTCTCCTCGATTCGCTCGATCCGCAGGGGGTCGTCGGCGGAAAAGACCGGGCAGCCAAACCGCTCCGGGTCCGGCACATGCTTGAGGAAGACCATCGCGCCCCCCGCGAAGCGCTCGATGGCATGGCGGATCTCCGCATCGGTCGTATTGTCGCCGAGGATGAAGGCGACACTCTCGCCGTTCACGAACTCCTCGCATAAGCCAAGCCCTTGCGCCAGCCCACCCTCCGGATTCTCCTGGTACATGTACTCGAGGTGGCGCACGCCGAACTGCCGCCCGTTGCGCAGCACGCGGAGGAAATCGCCCGCATGCGGCCCGCCCGTGACGACCATGATGTCATCCACCCCGGCGCGCACGAGCGTCTGAATCGGGTAGTAGATCATCGGCTTGTCGTAGATCGGCAAGAGTTGCTTGCTGGTGGCGTGCGTGAGCGGATAAAGCCGCGTCCCCAAGCCGCCCGCGAGGATCACTCCCTTCATCCTTCACGCTCCATTCCGCGTCCATGCGTGTGCGACAGACCCCACCACCCGCGCGCCCCGCCCAGGCAGAGACCTGCTCCGAGCGTCGTGCCGATCACCTGCTTCCACCCGAAATCACTGCCTCCTGCTCCGATTCCGAGCGTATCCGCGAAAAGCGAGACGAAGAGAAGCAACGTGCCGATCACTATCAACCCAATCGCGATCCATCGCACCCCGGCATCCCCATCCCTCCCCGGTTCTCAGCACCCGGTCGCGAACCGGAGGGTCAGTATACCACGAGGCCAGTATCGCCGACTGAGGGCCGAAATGACGGCGGAATCGTCGCCGGGGGTTAGGTCGAAGGAACCTAACCCCCGGCCCCTTCCCGCGAGGAAGGGGTGACTCATTGCGATACCGAGGTGTTTGGAGAACACCCGGATCTCACGGAGGCACGCTTCCCATTCCACGCCGAGGAACAGAAGGGGCCGGGGTTCAGGTTCTTCCGTTCTCTCTTGACACGATGCGCACCGAATACGTATCATTGACTCATGTACAGGTGTTACATTGCAACAGACGTTCAAGGATGAGAATGATATGGCAGAACACGGATGGCTGCTCCTCGTCTACCGGGTGCCAACAGAGCCGACGAGCAAGCGGGTCGCGATCTGGCGCGATTTGAAACGGATGGGCGCGCTGTACGTGCAGCAGTGTGTCTGTATCCTGCCCGACCTGCCCGCCGTCCAGGACGATCTGGCACGAGTGACGGCGAAAATCCCGGAGATGGAGGGCGAATACACCCGCTTCGAAGTGCCACACCTCGCGGCAGACGACGCGGCGAAGATCATCGCGGCCTTTCAGGCGCTACGCGACAAGGAATACGCGGAAATCATCGAGGAGTGCGAGACGAAATTCGTCAAGGAGATCGAATTCGAGCATTTTCGCCAGAACTACACCTTCGAGGAGGCGGAGGAGATTGGGCAGGACCTCGAGAAAATCCGGCGTTGGTATGCGCGGATCGTCGAGCGGGATTGGTTCGGCGCGGGGCGGCACGATGACGTCGCGCGCTGGATCGAGCAGTGCCAGGAGTTGCTGAACGCATTCGAGCAGGAAGTCTACCGGCGCAGCAGTGACGATACCCCCGGCGAATCGCCGGATGCTGCTTCTGGTATTTTGCGGCTCCCGGTCATTGGACCGGTGCAACTCAAGATGAAGCGTTCAGAAAAGGAGAAGGAGATGGGTACATGACTACGAGTGCGATTTTTCTGGTCCTCGCCGCCTTCCTCGCCTCGACGGTGGAGATGGTCGAGGCATTGACGATTGTTCTCGCTGTCGGCGTGACACGCGGCTGGCGCTCGGCGTTGATTGGTGTCGCGACGGCGACTGCGGCGCTCGCGGTCGTCGTGGCGGCGCTCGGCCCGGCGTTGACGCGGATCCCGATTAACGGCCTGCGCCTCGTCGTCGGCGCGCTGCTCTTGATTTTCGGCCTCCAGTGGCTGCGCAAGGCAATCATGCGCGCCAGCGGCTACAAGGCGCTGCACGATGAGGACGCAACGTACCGTGAGGAACTCGAAGCGGCGCGCGCGGCGGGGACGGTCGTCCGCGCGGGGATGGACTGGTATTCATTCACGCTCTCATTCAAGGGGGTCTTCCTCGAAGGGTTGGAGGTCGCCTTTATCGTCCTGACCTTCGGCGCGACGCACGGGCGCGGCGGTATCCCGCTCGCGGCGGCGGGTGCGGCGGCGGCGATCATCATTGTCGGCGTTGTCGGCGTTCTGATCCACGCGCCACTCAGTCGCGTGCCGGAGAACACGATGAAGTTCGCGGTCGGAATCATGCTGACGACGTTCGGCACCTTCTGGGGCGCGGAGGGCGCGGGGGTCACATGGCCGGGGAGCGATGGCGCGATCCTGGCGATCCTCGTCTTCATTATCCTCGTCTCGTTCGGTTTGGTGGCGCTCTTGAAGCAACAACATGCGCGGACGGTGGCGACGACGCCTGCCGTGCGCGGCGCGGGAGATTAAACGATGAAGTACATCACGGGCTTCTTCCAGTTCTGGTATGACTTTATCGTTGGCGATGATTGGACCGTCGCGGCGGTCGTTGTCGTCGCGCTGGCGCTCACCGCCCTCCTGGCGCACAACGCGATCGCTGCGTGGTGGCTCATGCCCCTCGCCGTCGCCCTCGTTCTCAGCGCCTCGCTGTGGCGCGTGGCATGGAAGAAGTAGGCGGAGAAGGCAACAGTCGGCAGTCGGAAATACCGCGTTGTTGCTTCAAGTAACGCGTTCACGAAACAAAAACGGGCGTGTGACGTTCCAAACCGTCACACGCCCGTTTACTGCCGACTGCTGACTGCCGCCTTCCCCGCTATTCCCGCACGATGTCCGCGAGGCGATAGAGGCCGAGGGCGACGATCACGAGTGAGAAAATGAGCCGCACGGAATCCGCGACGCCCGCGTAGATGCTCGCCGCGACGACGATCACCGCGATGCACAGGAGGGTGTTAAACCAAATCAGGCGCATGTCCGACTCCTCCGTTCACGTCCGCGAGCACGCCGGTGTGCCCGACGTTATTGTAACGCGTCGCCCGGCCTGTTGGATACGCCCTTCCGCGAAGGCGCGAATCACTGCCGGATACAACGCGCATTCGGCGGCGAAGACCCGCGCGCCAAGCGTCTCCGGCGTGTCATCATCGCGCACCGGCACGCATTGCTGCGCGACGATTGGGCCTGCGTCATAGGCATCGTCGCAGATATGCACGGTGCAACCGGAGACCTTGCAGCCGTGCGCAAGCACCGCCGCATGCACATGGGCGCCATACATCCCCTTGCCGCCGAACGCGGGCAGCAGCGACGGGTGGATATTGAGCACGCGCCCTTCCCATTCCGCCGGGACGAGTACCTTGTGCAGGAACCCCGCATGCACGACCAACCGGATGTCGTAGGCGGCCAGCGTCTCCCACACTGCGGCGCTGAATGCTTCCGTGTCGGCGAATTCGCGGCGTTGAACAACGTGGTATGGAATACCGGCGTCGGCGGCAATCGTCAGGCCGCGAATACCAGGCTTGCTGCCGATCACGCAGCGCACGACGACGGGCAAATCCCCGCACGCAATTCGCGTCAGGATATTCGCGAGTGTCCGGCCCTGCCCGGAAAGCAGAATCGCGATCGGAAAGTCAGCGGAAACCAGCGTGTCAGGCTCGTGTTCATCCATGTGTGTAGAATAGCGGCCTCCCACATTCCCGGCAAGCCTATCTTCAGGAAATCGGCATTCATTGAACCGGGTTGGGCAAACCATCCCTGACAGCACACGAGCAATTATGGTCTCATCTTATCGCGTTTGCTTCGCCCGGATGGCCGCTGCCGCGTGCGCATCGCGTTCCACGCGGTCATCGAGTGGCGGGAGCGTGGCATCCGGGCCGTATTTGCGGCGGAGCGCGAGGCCGATAAGATGATCCGCGAACACGGGATTCTTCGGCAGGAGTGATCCATGCAGATAGCAGCCGAAGGCATTCCGCGTCACTGCGCCCTCGGTG
>JALYUS010000692.1 GCA_030853625.1 Chloroflexota bacterium | reverse complement strand
ACGCAGAGAACACAGAGGACACAAAGAAGGGAGCGAATTCCTCTCCTCTCTTTCCCTCTCTGCGTTCTCTGCGTCTCTGCGCTCTCTGCGGTTCAATCGTTTTCCTCTTGGCGATGCAACCACTGCTATGGGGTCTTGGCAGACTCCGGCTGCTTGTGGCGGATGAGGACATCGGTGGTCAGAGCCATCACGGCGGTACTGACGCTCCCTTCGAGTGCGGCGAGTACGACGGGCAACGGGTCGAGGATACCGCTCTCCCCGGCGTCAACCCACTGGCGGCGAAGAACATCGAAGGTCCATCCCGGCGCGAGCGGGCGGGCATCGTTGAAGACGGCGCTCGCCTCTATGCCCGCGTTCGCCGCGATGGCGCGCATCGGCGCCGGGAGTGCCCGCGCGAGCAGCCGCACGCCGAGCGCCTCATCTCCGTGGAGATCGTCCGCGAGGCGTTCCAGTGCGGGTATGCAGGCAAGGAGCGCGCCGCCGCCACCCGGTACGGCTCCGTCGCGCAGAGCCGCTTGCGCCGCTGTCACCGCTGCCTCGACACGCGTCCGCAACTCCACGCGCTCGCTCTCCGTCGCCGCGCCGACGTGGACGAGCGCCGCCGTACCCGCCAATTTACCGATGCGCTCGCGAATCTGTCGCCGCGCACCATCATCCGCAGAAGCCGCACGCAACTCCGCTTTCGCCGCACTGATCCGGTGGCGGATGGCGCTCTTCTCCCCGCGTCCGCCGAGGATGGCGAAGGTGTCCGCCGTCGCCCAAACGTGACGCGCGCGGCCTAGCTCGGCAATCGTCACATCGGACAGGCGTGCGCCCGTCGCGACCAGGAAAGCGCGCCCGCCCGTGGCGACGGCGATATCTTCCAGAATGCGCGCCTGTTGTTCGCCACTGCCCGGCGCGCGCACGGCCAGCGTGCCACCGAGTACGCCACGCTCGCGATTGAGGATCAGCAGGCCAAGCGCTGCCGCACTCACCTCCGGCGCGATCACCAGCAGGTGTCGCTCCCCCGCCGCGACGCACGCTTCGAGGACCGGCAGGAGATCGTCGGCCCTGACAAGCGGGCAATCGGTGACGAGAATGCACGGTTCGCTCAGACGCCCGACGGTCTCGCCCGCCCTCAGCAAGTAGGACGAGAGAAGGCCGCTCTTCCAGCGCAAGCCGTCAAGATATGCGGTCGTCGTCGTCGTTCCCTGCCACTCCTCGATCAGTACGGCGCCATCCGGCCCGACCGCCTCGACGAGTTCGCCGATCATGGCGGCGAGCGTGGAAGCACGCACCACTCCCGCGATGCAGCGTGCCAACTCCGCCGCCGATTCGACCGGGCGGGCCTGCGCCTGCACCTCTTTCACCGCGACCGCCAGCCCGCGCTCGATCCCGCGCCGCATGGCCATCGGATCGGCGCCCGCCGCCAGCGCGGGTGCGGCTGCGTGGAGAAGGGCATGCGCGAGCGTAACTGCCGTCGCCGCGCCGTCGCCGACGCGCTCGAAGACCGTCCAGGCGAGATGCCGGACGAGCATCGCGCCCATGTCCGCGAAGGGATCGCCGATCTGGATCGTCCGTCGCATGATCGTCGCGGCATTGTCGAGGACTTCGGGGGCGTCGTTCGGGAATTGACCGGCGATTGCGACCGTCCGCGCCAGCGGCCCAAGCGTCGGGCGCACGAGGGCGGCCATCAGATCAACGCCATGCAGCAGCGCCGCGTGCGCTCCCTCCCCCGCGAGGACGCGGCCCTGACTCGCCCGCCCGCCGTTCGCCGTGCTGCGCGAATCAGCCGTGTGACGCCACTGGCGGCGTGATGAATGCGCAGGATCAGTACGCTCGATCTTCATGATAGTGCAGTCTATACGCGCGACAAGTAATCGTCACTATTTAGATCGGACATCGGACATCGGACATCCATACATGTCAATGCCAATCCTCCCCTGACATCCGTGCATACCTCGGTCGGTTGCGACACTTTCCCGGTGGTACGGGCGCTCTCTGGGCATCTTTCCAGCCTGCTATGCTACCACCGAGAAATTCACGTCTGTGCGGACCAGATGCCTTCCATGAGGTCGTCCGATTCTGGGCGCACCTTGCCCTCCGCGCGCAATTTCTCCAGATGGGCGAGGATCGTGGCGGCGGCTGCGCGGCGGAAATGGGGCAGCACGATCGGGTAGAGTTCGGGGACCATCGCTTCGATCGTTGTCGGCTCCCGCGCGACGACGGCATAAATCTCGCCCTCCCGCATGGCGCGATGCGCGATGTACTGCGCGAAGATGTCCGGCGGTTGGGTGATCGTCGGCCCGTGACCGGGGATGACGACCGCCGGAAGGAGTTGCCGCGCCCGTTCGAGCGAGTCCATGTACTCGGCCATCTTGCCGTGCGGCGGGAAAATTCCGACCGTCCCGTTCCCGGAGACGAGATCGCCCGCGATCAGCGTGCGCGACACCGGCTCGTAGAGCGCGATATGGCCGGGCGAGTGTCCGGGCGTATCAATCGCCTGGAGTTCGCCATCCTCGATTTCGAGTGTCATGCCGCCCTTCAGTGCCACATCCACGTCTGACCAACTGAGGAACTGGCGGAGAATGGGCTGCTCCTTCGGATTGAGCATCACCGGGCAGTCGTAGATGCGTTTCAGGCCAGGCACTGCCGACGCATGATCGGGGTGGCTATGCGTCAGCAGAATCGCTTTAACGCGCACATCGCTTCGCCGCCTCAGTGCCTCCTGAATCAACGCGACCCCGGCGGCATCGCCCGGATCAACGATGAAGACCTCGTGCGTGCCGACAATCGTCGCATTCGTCGGCTGCTCGCTCATGAACCCGCCGTTCGGCACCGCGACCACTTCAAGCGCCAGTACGTGTGGTTTGATTTGCTCCATCGCTCCTCTTTCCGAACCGCCAGAGAGAAGGGAATTAAGCGCAGAGGACACAGAGGAGGCAGAGCACGCGGAGAGGGATTCTTATTTTCTCTTCTCTGTGCTCTCTGTGTCCTCTGCGCTCTCTGTGCTCTCTCCCTCTCTGCGCGTCTCTGTTTCCTTCTCCGTCAGCATCGCCGCCGCGACGAGTTCCGCGATGTCGCGTACCTGCAAGGTCTCATTCGCGCCGACGCCGTTGATGCCGTCCTCGAACATCGTCATGCAGAAGGGGCACGATGCCGCGAGCATCGTTGCGCCGGTCTCCAGCGCCTCGGTGACGCGCGCCTGGTTGATCCGGCTGCCGCGCGTCTCCTCCATAAATAACCGTCCACCACCACCACCACAGCAGAAGGACTGGTTGCGGTTCCGCCCCATCTCCGTCAGTTCCGCGCCCGGCAGCGCGCTGACGACGCTACGTGGATCGTCGTAGACCTTGTTGTACCGCCCAAGATAGCACGGGTCGTGATACGTCACCTTGCCGCTGGCGACATCGGACGCCGGATCGAGCGTGATGCGACCTTCGGCGATCAGCTCGCTGATCAGTTCGCTGTGGTGGACGATTGCA
>JALYUS010000688.1 GCA_030853625.1 Chloroflexota bacterium | reverse complement strand
GACCGGCGACGAGCAGCACGACGACGAGCGGAAAGATGTGAAAGAGGAAGCGTGGCCCGATAAAGTCGCCGCCAACGAGGACGATGTAGCCGGTGAACGCCGCGACGAGCAGCGCGACATACCGCGCCGCGCGGTTGGCGACAGCGCCCGATGGTAGCAGGACGAGCGCGAGAAGTACGACGAGGATCACGCGGGCCGGGAGGTGCGGGAAATCATTGAAGACGTAGTCGAAGCCGCGCCGTACTTGTTGCGTCGTCGAGCCGACTTTGTCGTAGAACGTATTGGGGAGCGGTTCGCCATAATAGGCGATCCGCCATATCTCATGCGTGCCCGCGATCACCACAAAGGGAACCGCGAAGCGCACAATGTCACCAAGAAGCACGTTGCCGCCTGCCTGTTCGGGGCTGAAATCTGGATGTATCTGTGAACGGCGACGGGAAAAGAGGGTGGTAGCAGGCTTTCCAGCCCGCCGTGTCGCGCCGAGAGGTAGGCTGGAAACCTTGCTACCACCGATCCATGCTTGCCACACAAGCCATGCAAGCGTGACTGCCCACAGTCCCGCGCCTTCGGGCCGGGTCAGGTACGCGCATGCGAAAAGCGCGCCCGCCCATGTCCACCGCCCGCGCAGCACGAGACAGACCGCGAGGATGATGAGGAGTGCGAAGAGGTGCGTTTCCAACCCAATCGCCGCGAAAAAGGCGAACCAGCCGCAGATCGCGAGCAGGAGGCTCGGCGTCGCGCGGAGCACGCCGGGTGCATCGGGCAGGACGAGCGCAGTCAGCCAGTAGGTCGCGACGATAACGCCAAGCGCCGCGCCGATGGAAATCACTTTCGCCATCGTCACGAGCGGCAGGCCGACTTTCGCGCATCCGGCGAGTACGACCGTGAGCAGGAAGTTCGTGTATCCCTCGACAGGCTGCTCGCCGGGATTGAAGCGGAGGCCGGCGCCATCCGCGAGGTTTTGCGCGTACCGCAGTGTGATATGCGTGTCGTCATAGAGCCGGCCGAACAGCCGATGCGATGCGTAGAGCGCGTAGCCGAAGGCGATTAGCACGGCAAGGACGAGCACCAACCGGCCATCGAATAGGGCGAGCACGCGCACCCAGGGCCGCGCG
Source organism: Chloroflexota bacterium (assembly GCA_030853625.1). Taxonomy (GTDB): domain Bacteria; phylum Chloroflexota; class Chloroflexia; order Thermomicrobiales; family JALYUS01; genus JALYUS01. The sequence goes on along the minus strand of JALYUS010000688.1, from coordinate 3,878 downwards.
ATGAGCGACCGCCGCCAGACGACGAGCGCCGCGACGAGCGCCGCGACTGTGAAGCCGACGACCGCCTGCGCCTGCTGCCCCGGATCATCCGCACGGCGGAGCGAGAGAAAGATGGATGCAACAAGTACCGGGCCGTATGCCGCCACGACGAGGGGCAGTATCGGCGGCGCGGCGGAGAGCAGGACGAGCGCGAGCGCAACCGCCATACCAAGAATGAGCAGAAGCGCGAGAACCGGCGGCACGACCGGACCGAATCGCAGGGGGTTCGTGAAGACCACAACCTCTTCGACTGCCACGCCGAGCGCGCGGTTCTCTTTCGGCGGCACGACGGTATCCGACGGTGCAATCGCGAGGTCGGATGTCGCGACCGGATTGAGTGAGCCGCCGTCAGATGGCAGCCGAACCGGATAGGTTGCGAAGTCGCTTCCGCTCTGCACGTGCTCCGGAACGCCAGCTTGACCGGATAACCCGAGGCCGACGCGCGGCGGGGCGCTGCCCGGTCGGTTGCCGGAGAGGACGACATCCGCCTCGCCGGGGAAGATGCCCTGCGGCAGCCGGACAAACGCCTGCCCGGTCGTCCACCGGTAGGTGAATCCACCCGTGCCTTCGGGGTCGTAGAAGCCGCGCACATTGGCGGCATCGCCCGGCGCGCCGACAGAGACGGTGTGGTGATAGGGAACCTGGAAAAGGACCGCGACGGATGCCAGCGCGAGCAGACAGAGCAGGAGAAATGTGCCGATCTTCGCCCGCATCGTGGACGGCGACCAACAGCGGAGCGTCGTGCATCGTCCCGCGCTGCGTTGCCGTTCAACCGTGGTCGTGCTCATTCCCCATCCTGTTAGCGCGTCTCAAGCCATCCCCTGCCGCATGGCATTGTAGCATGCGCGCGTCCCGCGTTCCGCCCGCGTGCGTGCTATCATTTCGGGTAGACAGGCCGATGCATGGAACAGAAGGAGCGACTGTGACGACGAGCACCCGAACTGGCGCATCCGCGCTGATTGACGCACTGGCGGCGCAGGGTGCCACGCATCTCTTCGGCATCCCCGGCGTGCATACGCTCCTGCCGTATGACCTCCTCCACGACCATCCGACGATCCGCCCGGTCGTCACGCGGCACGAAGGGGCGGCGGGCTTCGCGGCGGATGGCTACGCCCGCACGACGGGCAGACCCGGCGTCTGCCTCGTCGTTCCCGGCCCCGGCACAACAAATCTTTCCACCGCCGCCCTCGTCGCCAGGAGCGATAGCGTGCCGCTCGTCCTGATTACCGCCGCCGTGCCGGACGCGCTCGACGGCCGGTATGCCATTCACGAACTCGACATCGCCGCCTTTCTGCGGCCCGTCGTCAAGGCGCAGATCGCCGTCACGACGGGCACAGCGGCGGAGATTACCGAGGCCATCGCGGCGGCATTCGCGCTGGCACTCGCGGAACGCCCCGGCCCCGTCCATCTCCACATCCCCTACGACTTCTTCGCCCGGCAAGAAACAAGCGGGATTGAACGAATTGAACGACCGATGAGCGAACAGAGACCGGACGAAGCCGCCTTGCCGGATCATGGTGCGTTAGACGCGGCATTGTCCCTCCTGCGGGACGCGAAAGCGCCGCTGATCTACGCGGGGCATGGCGTCGTGCGGGCTGGAGCAGGCGAGGCGCTTGCGGCGTTGGCGGAGGCGCTGGGCGCGCCGGTGATTACCTCAAACAAGGCGCGCGGGATTATCCCGGAAGATCACCCGCTTGCGGTCGGCGTCCCAAGCATGGCAGGCGTTGCCGCCATCGCCCGCGATGCCGATCTCTGTCTCGCGCTCGGCACGCACTTCAACGAGTACACGACGCTGACGTGGAAGACGCCGCTCCCGGCGAACCTCATCCGGGTGGATCGCGACCCCGCCGCCCTCGCGATGAATTATCCGGCTGCCGTCGCGATCAATGGTGATGTCGCGTCTGTCCTCGATTGGCTGCTGGAACGCCTTCCGGCAAGCCGTGCACCGTCCGCATTGGTCGCTGTGGCCGCCACCCTCCACGAACGCCGCCGTATCGCGCTCGACAGATTCATGGCGGACAACCGCGATCCCGCGCCGCCATTCCACCCGCGTTTTGTCGCACGCTTGCTCCGCGAGACGTTTCCGCCCGATAGTATCGCCACGTCGGACGGCTCCGCGACGGAATCGTGGCTCTACGAGCCTGGGTTCGTCGTCACCCGCACCGGATCGGTCTTCGTGCCGGAGGTGCAGCAGACGATGGGCTATGCGGTCGGCGCGGCGCTCGGCGCGGCGCTCGGTGCGCCGGAGCGGTCGGTAGTCGCGGTCGTCGGCGACGGCAGTCTGATGATGACACTCGGCGAACTGGCGACGATCGCGGCGATGCGCGTACCCATCACCATCGCGGTCTTCAACGACGGCCAGTACAACGCGCTGCGCGTGCGGCAGGAGGCAATCTTCGACCGGCGGTTCGTTGGCACCGCACTTGGCACACTGGATTACGCGCAGGTCGCACGTGGCCTCGGCATGCGCGGCGAGAAGATCGTCTCGGCCACGCAGTTGCGGCACTGTTTGGCTGATGCGGCGATGCAGCGAGAGCCGCTTTTGCTCGACATCCCGATCACGCCGGAACCCCTCTCCGAACGCTACACCGCCGTCATCGAGGCAGGCGGCTAAGACGTGAGTGTGTGGCGAGAGAGGGGGGAGAAAAGCATTGAACGCAGCGCGCGCAGCGCTATGTTCCCTTTTTCCTCTCGGTGGTCCAGATTTGGAGGAATCCCCATGACGGAACAATTACTGACGATCCAGGAACGCGCGGATGCACCGACTGAGCCGGGGCCGACGCAGCGACTTGCAGAATTTGCCGCGACGACAACCTATGATGATCTGCCCGCAGCGGTGATCGAAGAGGCGAAACGGGCGATTCTTGATTGGTTCGGCTCGATGCTGGCGGGCGCGCTCGAATCACCGGCGCGCATCGCGCGGTCAGTCGCGGCTTTGCTTGGCGCGTCCGATGACGCGGCGCTCTTCCCGCGCGGTCGCTCCTCCGCTGCCGGGGCCGCCTTCGGCAATGGCGTCGCCGCGCACATTCTGGAGTTCGATGATGTCCACAAGGGTTCAACGATGCACGCCGCCGCGCCCATTCTGCCCGCCGCCTTCGCCGTCGCGGAACGTGAACACGCGGATGGCCGGGCGGTGCTCCGCGCCACCGTGCTCGGTTACGAGGCGGGGTTGCGGGTTGGTGAGGCAGTCAATCCGAGCCACTACGCGTTCTGGCACCCGACCGGCACCGCCGCGACCTTCGGCGCAGCCGTCGCGGCGGGTACGCTGCTCGGTTTGGATGCGACACGGATGCGCGAGGCGCTCGGTAGCGCGGGTACGCAGGCGGCGGGACTCTGGGAGTTCAACGCGGACGGCGCGATGAGCAAACACCTGCATCCGGGGAAAGCCGCCATGAATGGTATCTTCGCCGCCGACCTGGCGCAGCGCGGCTTTACCGCCGCCACGCGGATTCTCGAAGGCGAGCGCGGCTTTTTCCGCGCGACGAGCAGCCACTACGACGCGAGCCGGATCACGTCCGGCCTCGGCACGCAGTGGAAGATCAGTGAAAACTGCTACAAACTCCATTCCTGCTGCGGCCATACGCACACGGCGATTGACGCGGCACAAGACCTCCGCGCCCGGCACGGATGGCACAATACCGAAGCCGTGCAGGAAATCGCGGCAATCGAGATCGCGCTCTATGGACCGGGATACGATGTCGTGCGTCGCCTCGTCCCGCGTACGCCCTATCAGGCGAAGTTCAGTGTTTCGTACTGCGTCGCCGCCGCGCTGGTCGAGGGCGTCGTCGGCCTGGAACAGTTTGACGCGGCGCGTTTCGACGCCGATGGCGTGCGCGATC
>JALYUS010000677.1 GCA_030853625.1 Chloroflexota bacterium | reverse complement strand
AGGCGACGACGGTGACGACGTACGCGGCCCCGAAGGCAGCGGCCCCGGTGGTGCAGGCAGCGGTGGCGCCGGTCACGCAGGCAGCGGCTCCGGTGGTGCAGGCAGCGGTGGCGCCGAAGACGCCGGTGATCGTCCCAGCGGCAGCGGCGCCGGTCGCGCAGGTGGCGACGGTACTGAATGTCCCGGCAACGCAGCAGGCAGCGCCGATCGTGGCGAAAGCGCCGACGACGGTGCCCGCCAACACATCGGGTGGCACGACTGAACCGGACAATCACCGGGGATAAGCCTACCCAGCGACGAAACTTCTCGCTTTCCGTGACTTTGCATCGCACACCGCGCGTCCCACTCCGGGGCGCGCGTTTTCGTTATTCCTCTTGCCTCTTCCATACGCATACGCTACCGTACCTATGATGGGAGGAGAGAAGATGCGTGAACTAAAGAGCCAACAGTTGCGGCGGGTGAACCATCAGGGCGATGCACTGCGCCTCGGCATGAACTGGACGGAGGAAGACCTCGGCAAGCCGCAGATTCTTGTCGAGAGCGCATATGGGATGGGGCATCCCGGCACGTTCCATTTCCGGCCGCTGATCGAGGAAGTCTCCAACGGCGTCTTTGAGGCGGGCGGCAAACCGGGAGTGTTCTATACCTCGGACATCTGCGACGGCGTCGCGCAGGCGCATGCCGGGATGTCCTATTCGCTTGTCTCGCGCGATATTCAGGCGGCGATGATCGAGATTCATGCGCTCGGCCACCCGCACGACGGCATGGCGCTGATCTCCGGCAACGACAAGTCCGTACCCGCGCACTTGATCGCGATGGCGCGCTGCAACCTCCCGGCGATCCACCTGCCCGGCGGCACGCAAATGAACGCGCCGAACTCCGTCACCTCTGACTATATGTGGGGGATGGGCGCGGCGGTGGATCGCGGCGAAATGTCCCGCGAAGACCTCGAAATGCATCAGCACGACGCCTGCCCCAGTTGCGGCGCCTGCCAGTTCATGGGGAGCGCGAGCACCGGGCAGGTGCTCTCCGAAGCGCTCGGTCTCGCACTGCCGGGGAGTGGCCTGATCCCCGCGTCGCTCACTCGCCATATGCGCGTCGCACGGGCGGTCGGTAAGCAGATTGTCAAACTGGTGGAGATGGATCTACGGCCGCGGCAGATTCTCACCCGCGCGGCGTTCGAGAATGCGATCATGCTCCACGCGGCGGTCGGCGGTTCGACAAACACCCTCCTGCATCTGCCGGTGATCGCCCGCGAGGTCGGCATCGCGGTGACGATTGACGACTTCGACTACATCCATCGCCACGTTCCCGTGCTGGCGAACGCCAAGACGACGGGCAAGTATCCCGTCGAGTATCTCTGGTACGCGGGCGGCGTCCCGGCGGTGATGCTGCAACTGCGCGATCTGCTACACCTCGATTGCCTGACCGTGACGGGCAAGACACTCGGCGAGAATCTGGAAGAAATCGAGCAGAGTCGCTTCTTCCAGGAAACGCGCGGCTACCTCGCGAACGTCAAAGTACCGGTGGAGGAGATCATCCGCCCACGCGCGCAGGCGTTTGGACCGGAGGGCGGCGTCGGCGTCTTGCGCGGCAATCTCGCGCCCGAAGGCGCAGTGATTAAGCACTTCTCCGTGCCAAAGGTGATGCACATCCACACCGGCCCGGCGCGCGTCTTCGACAACGAGGACAGTGCCGTCGGCGCCTTGATCGAGCGCGTCGTGCAGCCCGGCGATGTCGTCGTGATCCGCTACGAAGGACCAAAGGCGAACGGCATGCCGGAGATGTACTACGCGACGGCGATCATCGCCGCGAGCATCGAGTTAACGGCGACCTGCGCCGTCGTGACGGACGGGCGGTATTCCGGCGCGGCGAAAGGCCCGGCGGTCGGGCACGTCACGCCGGAAGCGATGGACGGTGGCCCGCTCGCCCTCGTCGAAGAGGGCGATTTGATCGAAATCAACGTCCCCGAACGCCGCCTCGCCATCGTCGGCACGCGCGATGGCGCGCTGACACCGGAAGAAGTGGATACCCTGCTCGTTGCCCGCCGCGCCGCGTGGACGCCGCCGCCACCGCGCCATACGACCGGCATCCTCGCTCTCTACGCCAAGATGGCCGCCAGCACGGCGGATGGGGCGTATATCGCCTGAGAGTTGGCGAGCCTCATCTCCCACCTGCTACAGCGCGTAATCTCCCTTGTGCGCCTCTTCCAGATAGCGGGCGAGCAGATCAATGCACGCCTGCACGTCCGCCGCGCTGACCATCTCGTTGACGGTGTGGACATAGCGCGTCGGGATGGAGAGCGTGAATGCGGGAACGCCACCGTTGAGCCGCTGGATGCCGCCCGCGTCCGTGCCACCGGCGGGGAGAATCTCCATCTGATGCGGGATGCCCTCGCGCTCGGCGATGGCGCGGAAGTGCTCGACCAGTTTCGGGTGGCAGATCAGCGAGCCATCCATGATCTTGATTGCCGCGCCGCCGCCGAGCGTCGTCACCGTGTTCTCGCCACCGCCGCCGGGAATGTCCATCGCCAGCGTCACATCGAGTGCGACGACAACCGTCGGCTTGAGGGCGGAACCACTCGCCGCCGCGCCGCGCAAGCCGACTTCCTCCTGTGATGTTGCGACGGCATAGATCGTCGCCTCGTGAGAGCGCATCGCCCGCAGCGCCTCGAACATCACGAAGAGGCTGGCACGGTCGTCCATCGCCTTGCAAATATAGGTGTCGCCGACCCGCTCGAAGGTGCGATCCATCGTCACGTAGTCCCCGACGCGCACGGCCTCCTTGACCGCGTCGGCGGGCATGCCGAGGTCCACGAAGAACTCATCGTGCTGCGGCATCTTCCGCTCCTCGCCGCGTGTCAGGTGCGGCGGCTTGCGGGCGGGCTGTAACGCGCCACGCAACACCTTCCCATTCGCGGTCGTGACGAGTACGCGCTGCGAAACCATATTCGCCGGGTCGTGGCCGCCGAGGGTTTGCAGGCGGAGAAACCCTTTGTCGTCAATGTATTTGACGAGGAAGCCAATCTCGTCCATATGCGCGGCGAGCATCACACGCACATCGTCCCGCCCCTTTTTCGTGCCGATCACATTGCCGAGGGCATCAGTACGTACCTCATCGGTCAACTCGCCGAGTTGCTCGCGGGCGATCACCCGCTGCTGCTCCTCGCGCCCCGGCACGCCGGGCGTCTCCACCAACCGCTTGAACAATGCTTCATTGAGCGCCATCTCGCTTCCCTTCCATCGCAATCCGAACCCATCGCCGCCAGAGCGTAACGCGCCCCTCTTCATGCGTCAACGGAAACCGGGGAGAACCGCAAAGGCGCAAAGGGCGCAAAGAAATGCAAAGAGGGGAAGAGAAAAAGAATGGTGGATCCAAGACAAAGGAATATCATCACCTCGAAAGGTCTTCAATCTTTCCTTTTCTTTGCGATCTCTGCGTCCTTTGCGCCTTTGCGGTTCAATCGCTTTCGATCCGGGAGGAGGCGATGGGGATGGGGACGGAGGAGGTGGGGAGGTCGGCGGGGTGGGAGGGGATTGTGGGGGTGAGGAGGGGGAATTGGACCGTGAAGGCGGTGCCGCGGCCAACAGTGCTTTCGACGGCGATGCTACCGCCGTAGCCCTGGGCGATCTCCCGCGCGATGGCGAGGCCGAGACCCGCGCCGCCGTCATCGCGGCCACGGGCGAGCGTGCCGCCCCGGTAGAAGCGCTCGAAGAGGTGCGGCAGTCGGTCGGCGGGGATGCCGGGGCCGTCGTCCATCACCCGCAATTCGACCGCCGCGCGATCCTGCCGGACGATGACCCAGATATGCCCGTCTGGTGGCGTGTATTTGATCGCATTGTCGAGCAGAATGAGCGCCAGTTGCTTCAGGCGATCGGGATCGCCCATTACGAGCAATTGGCCGCCTGCCGGGGAATAGATAATGTCATGACCGTGCGCCAGTCCACGTGCCGCGCGCACCGCGCCGTCCACCGCTTCATCGAAGCGGACGGGGACCGGTTGCGATTGCTCGCCGGCCTGCGCGCGGGCGAGCGTGAGGAGATCGCTGATCAGGCGGCTCATCCGTTCCGCCTCGGTGGCCATATCGTCCAGCACCTCGGCGCGCTCCCCATCCTCCATCCGCTCGCCGTGCTGCCGCAGGAGATCGGCATTGCCCCGGATGGCGGTCAGCGGCGTGCGCAGTTCGTGCGAGG
>JALYUS010000671.1 GCA_030853625.1 Chloroflexota bacterium | reverse complement strand
TGCCGGATGTCGCGGAGAGCAGCGACTCGCTCGATGCACTCCTCGATGCCGCAACCCTCAATGATATCCGCACGTTGGTTGGTGACGATGGAGAGGATGGCCTGGCCGGCTTGATCGCCTGCTTCCTCGATGACGCACCGCGCCTCCTGAGCGCGATGCGCGCGGCACGCGATACGAACGACGCGGGCGCGCTCCAGGCCGCCGCGCACACGATGAAATCCACGAGCGCCCTCTTCGGCGCGACCGCCCTCGCCGCCTTATGTGAAGCGCTCGAACGCCGGAGCGCGACGGGGCTGATGGACGGCGCGCGAGAGCGGGTTGACGCTATTCACGATGCCTACGCCGATGTCGAGCGCGCCATGCACCGGCTGGTCGCTCCGGTTACTCTTGCGTGACAGTGAGGCAGTGAACGGGTGGGAGACCATGCGCGATCTCGGCCCAGGTCGTGCCGCCGTCCATACTGCGGACGATGCTGCCCTCGTCCGTGCCGTAGTACAGGATGCTGCCGAAGCGGCGGTCGGTGTCATCCAGCGCAATGGCCGTCATGCGAGCGGTCGGCGCGGTGGTGACGGCGCGCCAGATCGGGACGCCTTGCGGGGCGCGGTAGAGCGTGCGATCCACGCAGGTGAAGAGGTCATCTGCCGTGGCGCTCACCCAGGTGACGTCGCCCGCCGGGAGATCAATGGCGCTTTCGATCCAGTTATTGCCGCCATTGATGCTGCGCCAGATGCCGTGATCCGTCGCGGCGTAGATGTAGGCGCGATTGGCGGGGTTGACGGCGAGCGCGCGGATACCGGGCGGGCTGCCCTCGACGAAGTTCCAGATATGACCGTCGTCCAGGCTAAACGCCAGCCCTTCCGGGTCAAGCCCGGCGATGATGCCGTATTTCGCTTCCGGCACGCCGATCACCGCGCGCACGATGCCGCGTGGTCGAGGGCTACGGGCGTTCTCTTCCGGGTCTCCCCATAGTTCGCGGAAGGTATCGAGCCGTTCCCACCGGACGCCGCCATCACCGCTTGCCCAGACCATCGCGCGGTCCATCCCGGCATAGATCGTCTTCGGGGCATCCCGGCGGACATGGACACAGTGCGCGTCACCGCCGACCCGGAAGATCGCGGAATGGCCCGCGTCGCTCGAACTGTAGATGCCTTCACTCTCCACGGCGATATACAGGAGATTCGGGCTGGAGCGATTGTAGTCCAGGGAGACGATTCGCCGGCGTTCGAGCGTTGTGTGGGTCTGCTGCCAGCCCCGCCGCCCCTCGTGCAGCGTGAACAAACCTCGCTCGGTCCCGACGTAGAGTTGCACCGCCATTGCTGCCCTCTCTCCTGCGTGCCGTCGCGTGCCGCCTACCACCGTTGGTCTGGCAACACGGGTGAGTGTAAACGAGCAATGAGCAACGAGCAATGCGCGTTGAGCGCCGAATAACGAGCGACCGGAATCCCTCCCTCGTTAGTAACCCCGGAAGAATAGTGTCCCGATGGCGCACTCTGCCGCTACTGCACCCCCAGCCGTTCGGCGAGGTGCAGGTTCTCGCGGTAATCCACGGGGACTTCGATTAGCGAGGATTGGCAGGAGGTCAGCGACCTCGACGCGGAAGCCGGGCGGATCGGGATTCTCCCCACGAACATCGCACCAGATTGAGATTCCGTAAAGGAATGATAGACTGATCGTGAATGATGCGTACGATGATGTGAGGATACGCCGCGATGACGAACGCTGATGAACTCTATCAGGAATATATCAAGCCCCTGTCACCGGCGGAGAAGCGGCGTCTGCTGACACTCATCTCGCGCGGTCTCGCGGGCGATGATGACAATGGTGAGGAACACTCAATCCTCGAGCTCGAAGGATTGGGCGCAGAGATATGGAAGGACGTGGACGCCCAGGAGTATGTCAATGCGCTGCGCGATGAATGGGATCATCGGCCCTGACGACGCTGGACACCGCGCTTGCAGGTGTCGCGGCACTCGGTTTCGATACCGTGCCATTCATCTACCTGATCGAGCGGCATCCCCATCATTTCGGACTCGTGCGCGCTGTGTTCCGGCGAATGACCGACGGTTCATTCCCTGGTTACACGTCGATAATCGCTCTGACCGAGCTCCTGACCAAGCCGTATCGAGAGCACGATACGGTAATCGCCAATCGCTATCGCATCCTGCTCGCACGAAGCCGGAATCTGACCTTGCTGCCGCTTGATACGCAAGCAGCAGAGGTCGCAGCGAGCCTCCGCGCTCGCCATAATCTCCGTACGCCGGATGCCTTGCAGATCGCCGCCGCGATTGCCGCGGGATGCGATGCATTCCTCACGAACGACCATGCATTGCGGCGGGTGACGGAAATCCCCGTGCTGCTTCTCGATGATCTGACGCTGTGAGGGATCATGCTACTGCACCCCCAGCCGTTCGGCGAGGTGCAGGTTCTCGCGGTAGTCCACGGGGACTTCGATCAGCGAGGGCTGGTCGAGGTCGAGGGCGCGTTTGAGGATCGGCAGGAGATCGGCGGCGGCCTCCACACGGAAGGCAGGCAAGCCGAACGACTGCGCGAACTGAACAAAATCCGGGTTGCCGAACTCGATGCCGAACGTCCGCCCGAAGCGGCGCGTCTGGTTCAGTTCGATCACGCCGTATCGCCCATCTTTCCAGACGACGGTTGGGAAGGCCGTCTTCATTCGCCGCGCTGTCTCCAACTCCTGCGCGTTCATCAGAAAGCCGCCGTCGCCATTGACGGCGATCACCTTGCGATTGGGGAAGACGAGTTTGGCGGCGATCGCGCCGGGCAACGCGATGCCCATCGCCGCGAAGCCGTTGGCGATGATGCAGGTGTTTGGTTGGGCGGTCGGGTAGAGACGGGCAAGCCAGAGTTTGTGCGCGCCGACATCGGAAATGAGAATATCATCGTCGCCGAGGGCGTCCCGCAGGGCGCTGATTACGCGCTGCGGCTTCATCGGCATGCTGTCGTCGCTCGCGAAGCCGCGCAACTCTTCTTCCTCGTCGCTGCCGATGCGCGGGGCAGGCCAATCCCTTTGATGTCCCACCATCGCCGCCCGTAGCGCGTCGAGGCTGTCCGCGATCTCGCCAACGACCTCAATGGCGGGAAGATAATAGAGATCAATCTCGGCGGGCGTGCTGTCCAGATGGATGATTATCTTGTCGCGCGCCCGGTTCCAGAGT
>JALYUS010000668.1 GCA_030853625.1 Chloroflexota bacterium | reverse complement strand
CGATACGACCGAGAGGACATATATATATATCTCTTTCTCTTTCTCCTCGTCGTTATCCCGCTGGCGATCCGCTTTTATGCCTTCAAGCAGCAGGCGGAGTGGCGTACGGCGCACATCAAATTCCCGGACTCGCTCGGCTGGCGGTTCATGTCGGTCGCGACGGGGTTATCATTCGTGTTACTTTTCGTCGCCTATCTCCTGCCCTTCTCCGTTCATGGCGGGCCGGTGCATACGGCGTGGGAACAGGCCTCGGCGCCGTGGGTCAATCTCGAAGGAAAATGGGAGGGGTTCTTCCCCAGTATCGCAGGGCGCGGGCGGACGCGGAGCACCTTCCCTGGTTTTGCCGCCTTCGGTGATACATTCCAACTCGGCGGCGGCCTGAATCTCCCCGCCGATCCGGCGGTCGCGCTGACGTGCGACACGATCCCCGGCCAGTACGTCAAGATGAACACGTACGATTTCTACACCGGCCACGGCTTCAAGAAGACGGTATCAGCCGACTTCAAGGCGCAGCAGCCGGACGGCAGCACATACGATCCGCGCGTCTCGCTCGACGCGAGCAAGGCCGTGCCGCTTCCTCCCGCCGCCGATCAAACCGCGAAGAGCGCCAGTTGCTCGGCGCAACTCTTCCGCCCGCGCGGGAACATTCTGCCGATCACCGGCGCGCAACTCGAACAGATCAACACGCAAACATTCGTCAGCCTCGGCTGGCAGAGTTTCACCCTCGCCGGGACAACGATTCCGCCATCCGCCGCCAATCCCGCGCCTGCGGCGCTCGATGATCTCATCGCGCAAGTTTCTAACCTGCAAGGGTTGACACTCCCGACCGATGCGCCGCCGACACTGCGGCCGGGCGCGCAGGGGCAGGTGACGCTGCAACGGGATGGCACGCTCGTTATCTACGTGCCGGCAACGACGTCGACGACCTTCACACCGGATCAGTTGGCGCAACTCGTCGCCCGCACGCAGCAGCAATCGGTGGCGCAGGGCGCGCCGCCGCCACATATTCTCCGCGTGACGATTGTGCAGGCGCCCGTCCTCCAACCGACGCCGTCGCCCGCGCCGACGAGCGCGAGTGCGAGCGCGACGAACGGGCCACCAACGGCAACGCCCGGCATAACGCCAACACCCCAGGCCACACTCGTGCCGCTGGACAGGCGTTTTGACGCGATCACTGCGGAACAGAATCGCCTCGCCGCATCCCTCATCCAGACGCAAGTCGTCATTGAGAATGGCAAGGCGACGGCGATCCTCTATCACGGGCAGGCGCCGAACTTCTCCGATATTGACGAGGTGATCTCGACTGCGCCCGTCCCGGTCGGCAAGGAAGTGACCGAGTCCATCCGCGTCAGCGAAGCGACGGAGGCGATGCTGCGCGCCGCACCTGCCGCCTTGCCGAAGTGGACGGACCGCTACACGCAACTGCCGGATGGCATCACGCAGCGCACCGCCGACCTCGCGCAGATGCTGGCGAAAGGAACGACGAATCAGTACGACTACGCGGCGGCGGTCGAGAAATACCTGCGCGAGAACGATCTCTATCAGGAAAAGATCAATCTGCCGCCGTTCGACCGCGACGTGACCGACTATTTCTTGTTCCAATCAAAACAGGGGTATGGCGAATACTTCTCGACGGCGATGCTCGTGCTCCTGCGGCTGAACGGCGTCCCGGCGCGCGAAGTCGTCGGCTACCTTCCCGGCGGGCGGGCGGAGGATGGCCGGCTCGTCTCGCTGGAGAATCAAGCGCATGCGTGGGTGGAAGTCTATTTCCCGCAATACGGGTGGATTACCTTCGATCCGACGCCCCACCCCGGCGTCCCGCCGATTACGCGCGGCCCGCAGGTCGTGCCAGCGGTGAACGCGACCGATCCCAATGCCCCGGCTGCCGGTGATCTCGCCGGTGGGCAGGATCGCCTCGATGCCCGTGGTGAGGATCGCCTGCGCCAACTGGATGAAGAATTGAACGGCGGGTTCGATACGGGCGGCGCGTATGTGCCGCTCGCGCAGCAGCGTACGGTCAGCCCGCTCTTTTTCGTGATCCCGCTCTTGTTCGGGCTCTTCGCGCTCGTTGTCGCTTTCCTCTGGCTTCGTACCTTCCGGGGCATGAGTGGGGCAACGCAGTGGTACGCACGTATGACGCGCGCGACCCGCCTCACCGGGTTGATTCGTTGGAACCAGACGACGACGCCGTACGAGACGGCGGCGTCGGTGGGGCAGCGTCTGCCGGGCAGTAAGGACGCCGCGATGCTGATCGCGCGGCGATACGCGGAGGAGCAGTATGCCGGTCGTCCGCCCGATGCCGCCGATGCCGCCGAGACGCGTACGGCGTGGATGCGGCTGCGCAAATTGGTCTTTCAGAGCGCGCTACCGGGGAACCGGCGCAAGGACCGCAAAAATGCGGATGCCGCACCGCCGATTCAACCGCGCGGCCGCCGTCAACGGTAGGCGTCTGCGACGCTGCCGATACACCTGTACGACATGCCTGTCCATTTCGTTGCCGATAAAGGAGAAGCGCGATGACACTGACGCAGACGGCCGCAACGGACAATGCGACACTTGACGACATGAAGCAACGCGTTACCGCCGCCATTCAGGCGCGCCGGGACGCCATCTACGCTGTTGGCGATGCGATCTACGCGGACCCCGAACTCGGCTTCAAGGAGGTCCACACAGCCGAGCGCGTCGCGGCATACTTCGAGCGGCTCGGCCTCTCGTATCGGACGAACCTCGGTATCACCGGCGTCAAGGCAGTGCTCGATACGGGGCGGCCTGGCCCCGCCGTCTGCATCATGGGCGAACTGGACAGCATCGTCGTCTTCGATCACCCAGACGCCAACCCCGCCACCGGTGCGGCGCACTGCTGCGGCCATAACTGCCAGATTGCCGGGATGCTCGCCGCTGCGACGGGGATCGTCGAGAGCGGCGCGATTGCGCATCTCTCCGGCAAACTCGTCTTTCTCGCCGTTCCCGCCGAGGAGTACGTGGAGATTGACTACCGCTCCCGCCTCAAGCAGGAAGGCAAACTCGAATTTCTCGGCGGCAAGAGCGAGTTAGTCGCACTCGGCGAGTTCGATGATGTGGACATCGCGATCATGATGCATAGCGGCTCGCAGGATCGTTCCCCCGCCAAATTCACTATCACCGGCACGAGCAATGGCTTTATCGGCAAATTGATTCGGTATCGGGGCCATCCCGCGCATGCCGGCGCCGCACCGGAGCGAGGCGTCAACGCCCTCAATGCCGCGATGGTCGGCCTCCTCTCCATCCATGCGAATCGGGAAACCTTCGCGGACGATGATAACGTGCGTGTCCATCCGATCATCACGCACGGCGGCGACCTCGTGAATGTCGTACCGTCCGATGTGCGGATGGAGACCTACGTGCGCGGCCATTCGATGGAGGCGGTCTTGCGGGCGGCGCAGAAGGTGGACCGGGCGTTGAAGGCGGGCGCCGTTGCCGTTGGAGCGCAGGTGGAAATCACGACGGTCCCCGGCTACCTGCCGCAGATCAACGACCCTGCCCTCAACGCGCTCTTCAAGGCGAACGTGCTCCGCCATTTCAGCGAGCGGGAGGTCAACGAAGAGCGCCATATGGCGGGTAGCACCGACATGGGCGACCTTGCCCACATCATGCCCGTCATTCAGCCGAGTATGAACGGCAGCACCGGCACCTTCCACGGCAACGACTACGCGATCGCGGACAAAGAAATTTCCTACCTCTGGAACGGCATCCTGATGGCCGAAACGGCGCTCGACCTTCTGTGGAACGATGGCGCGACCGGCGCGGAGATCGCGGCGAATTACGACGCGCCGATGACCAGGGACGAATACCTCGCCTTCATGCGCGGCATCTCCAACTCCGAAGTTTTTGGGGACGTTGAAGTGCTGTAAGGAAACCTCACCCCTGCCCCTTCTCCTTTGCTGCCAAGCAAAGGAGAAGGAATATTTGCTTGTATGGAGTAGTACACTGTCTGCGGAGGGTTTTTCAACGGGAGACGTGGTATGGCAATGTTGCGTCACGACCGCACGACCGACACAACAATTCGGGAAACACCGGGCGTATCCGGCGGCTACCCATGCATCGGACATACCCGCATCGCCGTGCGATTGATTGTGGAAGCGTATCGCGCGACGGGAAGCATCGAGAAAGTCGCTGAGTTCTACGGGCAACTCACGCGAGAGCAGATCGAGGCCGCACTCACCTATTATCGGGAGCATCCCACCCGTGTGGACGAGGATATTGAATCAAACGCCCGCGTATGGGCAGAACTCACATCCCGTTCATGGCCGGGTTAGGCATCTCCCTCTATACGGATGAGATGATTTACTCCCGGCTGGCTGCAACGTTGCGGATGCGCGGATATGACGCCATCAGTTGTCATGAGGCAAGTCGAGCCGATCAGGGAATCTCAGACGACGACCAACTCGCGTTTGCCGCGATGGCAGATAGAGCGATTCTCACGGCAAACGCGCGCGATTTCGTCCCCATGGATACACGGTGGAAAGGCGCGCGACAAACGCATGCCGGAATCATTGTGTTTATGGGCATCTATGACTTCAGCACGTTACTCCGCCGCGTCATCGTACATCTCGATACGACCGCCCCAGAAACACAGCACGATACATTGCTATGGCTTCGGTGACTGGCTCCCGCTTGCGGGGAGGGGAGCGTGCAGGTGGAATTGATCGGGCGGATCGTGCGGCTACAGGTGCAGGAGTCGAGCCTGAAGGTGGATGGGGCGCCGCGCCGGTGGTATGATCCCGCGCCGATTCGCGCCGTGCCGGTGCTGACGCTGAATGAGAACGGCGTGATGGGCCGGACGGTGACGGGCGATACGATGCTCGATGTGCATAACACGACGCATCCGGCATCCAGGAACCGGGCGGGCGGCAACGGTGTTTCGTTCGGCTTCACGTCGCATTATGGCGCGATGCGGGCGCGGTTCGGCAATCATCTCACGGATGGCATCGCGGGTGAGAATATTCTCGTCGCGGCGGAACGAATGTTCACAGAAGCGGATTGCGCGGCGGGGATCCGCATCGAGACCGGCGATGGCGCGACGATTGATCTCGAACAGGTCATCATTGCGGAACCATGCGTCGAGTTCAGCCGCTATGCACTCTGTTACCCGCTCGACGTACCCTCCGACCGCGCCGTCACCGACGCGCTGAACTTCCTGCGCAAAGGCACGCGCGGCTTCTATGCGGCCTATCGCGGCGCACCGACAACCATCGCGGTCGGCGCATCCGTCTATCTGCTATAGTCTCAAGCATCGTACCGCTCGGTGGTACACTCACGAGATGTAGATATGAAGGAATGCGTATGCCGCGACTCGAATATGATGCGGAAGCCGACGCGCTCTATATTTATCTTCGCGACTTCGACAAGGCTGCCAGCACGAAGGCGCGGATCGACATTTCGCGCGTCATTGACTACGACGAGCAAGGTGAACCCCTCGGCGTGGAGTTCTGGAACGTAAGCAGTGGACTGAATCTCGATGATGTGCCGGAGCGTGAGACGGTGACGCGATTGCTGGAAGAGCATCACTTCAAGGTGTTTGCGTGATCGTCGGATCATTGACAGAAGAGAGGGGAGTGGGATGCGCAGCGACTTAATCAAGAGTGGCGATAAGCAGGCGGCGGCGCGGGCGATGTGGCGCGCGGTCGGGCTGACGGACGATGACTTTAAGAAGCCGTTCATCGGCATCGCCAATACGTGGACGGACGCGATGCCCTGCAACTACCACCTGCGCGAGGTGGCGGAGTGGGTCAAGGAGGGCGTGCGAGCGGCGGGTGGCGTGCCGATGGAGTTTGGGGTCGTCGCCGTCAATGACGCGATCGGCATGGGTACGCAGGCAATGAAGGCGTCGCTCGTCAGCCGCGAGGTGATCGCGGACTCCATCGAACTCGCGGCGGAGGGGTATCAGTTCGACGCGATGATCGTACTGGTCGCCTGCGATAAGACGATCTCCGGCGGGGCGATTGGCCTGTTGCGCACCGGGATACCTGGCCTCGTTCTCTATGGCGGCTCCGTCGCGCCCGGTCATTGGGGCGGCAAGGACCTGACAATCGTGGATGTCCTCGAGGCAGTCGGCGCGCACGCGGCGGGCCGGATTGACGATCGGGAACTGTACGACATTGAGTGCCACGCGATCCCCGGCCCCGGTGCGTGCGGCGGCCAGTTCACGGCGAACACGATGTCGCTCGCGCTCGAAA
>JALYUS010000643.1 GCA_030853625.1 Chloroflexota bacterium | reverse complement strand
GGGAAGACCGGCTCCGCCGCGAACTGGGGAAACAACTCCGCTGCGACGCGCGCGAAGACGTGCGGCCCGCCGAGCCGGACGGTCGTGAACGGCCCGCTGAGCGACCAGCGCCGCCCCAGACCGCGTTCGAGAATCGCGTCAATGTCTTCCGGCGTCGCGATGCCGTTACTGACCAGCCAGAGGCATTCGCGTAGCAGGACCAGTTGCAGCCGATTCCAGATGAAGCCCGGCGCCTCGCGACGCACCTGCACCGGCTCCTTTTCCATCCGCCCGAGGAGCGCGCGGATCGCCGCGACCGTCTCCGCGCTCGTGTGTTCGCCGGGGATGACCTCGACGAGTGGCAGGAGATGCGGCGGGTTCCAGTAATGCGTGCCGATCACGCGCTCCGGATGCGTGCATTCCGCCGCGATGGCGGTAATGGGCAGGCTGGAGGTATTCGAGCAGAGGAGCGTTGTGGAAGGTGTCCGCGCGTCCAGCATGGCGAAGAGCGCTCGCTTCGTCTCCAAGTCCTCGACGATAGACTCGACGACGACGGTGGCGCCCGCGTAGTCGGCGGCGTCAATCGTCGTGCCGGAAAGGTGCGCGTGCGCCGCATCCGCCTCGGTGGGATCGAGCAGCCGTTCATTGACGAGCGTGCTGAGGGCGCGGTGGGCGCTATCGAGGGCGGCGGCGATCTTCGCGCCATCGCGCCCGGCGATCTGTGTGGGGCCGAGGCGCGCGTATTCCGCCGCGATCCCCGGCGTCATCGCACCCGTCCCGATCATGACGGCGTAGACTGTCTGCGTGGCGTCATTTCCGGTAGGCATCGGGCGTCGCGCTCCTCTCATCAGCCGAACGCTCGTCAGGATACGCCGATACGCGGCACGAGGCAATACACTTCGCCATTGAGCCGTGATGCATTCAGCATGCGGGAGCGGAGCAGGGCAACGCTACAGAGAAGGATCGTGTGCGGGAGTAGACACCTATATGTATAATAGAATTGGTGTTTGGTCTACGGGGAGGGAAATAGTTGGAACGTCAGTCTCTATCCGCCGTCGGGCGGTATCACCATCTGTCATTCGTCATCGTCACCGTCCTCGCGTTCGCGCCGCTCGTCGGCGTACCCGTAATGGTCGGCGCGTCGGCGCCTGTCACGCCGCAGATCGCCATCGCGCGCAGCGAGACGAAGGTGGGGCCAACGGATGCACGGACGCGCATCACGCTCGCTATCTCACTCGCGCCGCTCGTCAATCAGCGGGGGATGGAGGCTTTCCTTGCGGGGTTGTCTGATCCGCAGTCGCCTTCGTACCAGAAATATCTGACGCCGAAGGAGTTCGCCACGCAGTTCTTCGACCCGGCGGGGCGGGTGCAGGTGGTGGATTTTTTGAAGAGCAAGGGGCTGACGGTGACGGACACGGGCCTCGGCTCGATTATCAACGTGACCGCGACCGCCGCAGCGGTCGCGCAGGCATTCAGCGTGACGCTCAACGACTATCGGGACGCGAATGGGAAGACGTTCTATGCGAACGACAAGACCCCGGTGTTGCCGACCGCCCTCGCGCCGCGTATCACCGCTGTTCTCGGGTTAGACAACGCGCCAAAAACGCACTCGCATATCGCGAAACCGACACCGGGCGCGCCGGGGCGGCAAGCAGTCGGACAGAATACCGCCAGTGGCTGTCAGGGCGCGTTGAACGCCACGAACGCCGGCGGCTACCTGCCGAACCAGTACGGTACGGCGTTTGACTTCGATACGCTCTACAATGCCGGATTCCATGGCGAAGGGCAGACCCTTGCGCTCTTCGAACTCTCGGACTATCTCGACAGCGATGTCGCCGCCTACAAGAGCTGCTTCGGCCTGAATACCACCGCTGTTCAGCGCGTGAACGTGGATGGCGGCACTGGGGTTGATGGCCGCGGTCAGGCTGAGGTTAACCTCGACGTAGACATCATGCTCGGCATGCTGCCCAGAGCGACACAGATCAACATTTATGTGGGACCGAACAGCGATCAGGGTGTCATTGATACATATCAGCAGATTGCCACCGACAACCGCGCGTCGGTGGCGAGCACGAGTTGGGGTCAATGTGAATACTATGCCGGTGGTACCGGCTCCGGCTCCGTTCTCGGTACCGAGAATACCATCTTCTTTCAGATGATGACCCAGGGGCAGCAGATCTTCGCCGCGAGCGGCGATAGTGGCTCGGAAGATTGCGTCCGGGACGGCTCCACCCTTCTGAACACCGACGATCCGGCGAGTCAGCCCTTTATGGTCGGCGTCGGTGGCACTACCGTGAACATCAATACGCAGACGAATGCCTATGTGAGTGAGACGGTCTGGAACCACGGCGGCGATGGCAGCGGCGGCGGCCTGAGCGCGAACTGGTCGCGACCAACCTGGCAGACCGGCCCCGGCACGACGAACACCTACAACACAAACAGCATGCGGGAAGTGCCGGACATTGCTGCACCCGCCGATCCGAACACGGGCTACATTATCTACACCGGCGGCGCGTGGGCGTTGTATGGCGGCACGAGTGGCGCGGCGCCCCTCACCGCTGCGGGTTTCGCCCTAATCAATCAGGCGCTTTTGGCGCGCGTTGGGCACCGCCTCGGCTTCACAAGCTCATCCCTCTACCGTATCCTTACCAACGCGCCGAGCGCCTATCACGATGTGACGGTCGGTAACAACTGTGCCCAGGGGCCGGATTGCGGCACTGCGGGCAACGTCTATCCCGCGACGGTAGCGTATGATCTGGCGACGGGCGTCGGCACGCCGAAGATTGGCGCAATCGCCAACTACCTTGCTCCTCCAGTCCCACCTGCCCCCTCGCCACGTCCGCTGCCGTCCTCACGCCTCGGTCCCGCTCCGAACACTGGGGGGAGTACCACGCCGAGTCCGGTGCCGCCGCGATCGGGTGGCACATCGGGGAGCGTGA
>JALYUS010000619.1 GCA_030853625.1 Chloroflexota bacterium | reverse complement strand
GTAGGCTTCAGCCTACGATCTCTGGCGCAGGCTGAAGCCTACGCCACCACGAGATGGGGAGAGGCGCGCATGCGACGAGGATGGATCATCGGGAGTCTTGCGCTCATTGTGATCGGGATGACCGCGTTCCCGGCGGGCGCGGCGGGATTCGCGACGCCTGCCTTCCAGACGCAGTGGGTGGCGGGCGAAGCAATTGAGACAAATTTCTGGGGGCCACTGACAACCTCTGACGGCGGGCGGACGGAATACTACAAAGACGCCCCCGCCGGGCAACGCACGGTCCAGTACTTCGACAAGGGGCGGATGGAGTGGACGGACCCGCCCGGTCGCGTCACGAATGGCCTCCTCCCCGTCGAGATGATTCGCGGGCGTATCCAGTTCGGTGACAACACGTTCGTCAGCAAGCCGTCCCCGAACATCGCGATCGCCGGTGACGCAAGCAACGCGGGGCCGACGTACGCGACGCTCGGTGGCCGGGCGAGCGGCATCCTCGCCCCGGCGCCGATGCAGACAGGTGCATCAGTTACGACGGTGATGTCCGCAACGGGCGACATTTCGCAGGGGACACCCGCGTCCGGCGCCACGCTCTCCGGCTACGATACCCAGACGCGGCACAATGTCGCCTCCGTCTTCGCCGATTACCGCGACCGTGCCGGCCTCGCGACGATTGGCCTCGCGATCTCCGAGCCGTTCCGCGCGGCCTTCGTCGTCAGCGGGCAACCGAAAGACGTTCTCGTCCAGGTCTTCGAGCGGCGCGTACTGACCTATACGGCGGCGAATACGCCCTCCTTCCAGGTGGAGATGGGCAATGTGGGCCGCCATTATTACCAGTGGCGCTACCCACCCGGCGCACCACCGATTCAACCGCCGCAATAGCGGGGCCAGATCAGCGCGGGCAATTGCGGAAGCGTCATCGTTCCCGTGATACACTCTTTCGCAGCGATGGCGCGAAAGATGCGTTATCGCTTGTGTAGTGATGTGACACTGGAAGGAGCAATTCATGGCGACGGAGACGAAGATTTCCATCGAATACTGCACGGCCTGAGGGTACCTCGATCGGGCCGTCAGTTTGGCGGACACACTGCTTCACGATTACAAGAACAAGATCGGCGCGCTGACGTTTCTGCCCTCCTCCGGAGGCGTCTTCGAGATCACGGTGAATGGATCGGTTATCCACTCCAAAAAAGAGACCGATCAGTTCCCGGATGAAGAAACCGTCATCAAGCGGGTCGGTGAGATGGTTGGCGCGTAAGCGAGCCTCATCCCCGGCCTCTCTCCATCGCTGCTGCGATCTCAGTATGCCGAAGTCAAAGGGCGATACTGACATCCGGATATAACAGCGTTTCCCCGGTGGTGGCGGGCATTAGCTTGTTCCTCTGTGGCGGGCGAAAGCCCGCCGCTACCGGGAAGATTGCCCCAACTGCGTAAGTCCTGGTCACTCCATTTCCTTGACGCCTCTTGCAACAAACGAGTATGCCCTTGCGTGAAATCGCCCCGTCAATCATCCAGGGAGACGCCGCCGTGTCGGACGGCGAAGGAGAAAAACAATGGCGCAACCGCTGCGGATCGGGCTGTGTACGGACCAAAATATGCCGTGGGAGAAAACGGTCGAACGCTGGCAACGCTTCGAGCAACTCGGTTTCGATAGCGTCTGGGACTGCGACCATTACGTGCAGCCGAGCCGTCCGACCGGGCCATACTACGAGGGATGGACACTCCTCGCCGGGCTGGCGGCGCGCACGGAGCGGATCAGGATCGGCGTGCTTGTCAGTTGCAACACCTTCCGGCACCCGGCCCTGCTCGCCAAAGAGGCCGCGACAGTGGATCATATTTCCAATGGGCGACTGGAACTGGGCCTCGGCGCGGGCTGGTACGTGCCGGAGCATGCGATGTTCGGTATCCCCTTCCCCGCGCCTGCCGAATTGGTTGGGCGGTTCCGCGAGGCGGTCGAGATTGTGGATCACTTGATGCGCAATGAATACACGACCTATGCAGGGACATATTACCAACTGAAAGACGCCACCTTCCGCCCCGGCCCCGTCCAGCAGCCGCGCCCGCCGCTGACCCTCGGCGCGCACGGGCGACAGATGCTGAAGATCGTCGCCCAGTACGCCGATCGCTGGAACTCACACGGCACGGTGGATGAGATGCGCGCCCGCAACGCGGTGTTGGATGAGCATTGCGCCGCTATCGGCCGCGATCCGCACGACATCATCCGCTCCCTCTACGGCTGGGCCGCTCTGATGCCGAGCGATCCATGGGCTTCGGTGGACGCCTTCGAGGAAGTCGTCGGCCAGTATTGGGAGGCGGGTGTCAATGAGTTAATCATTGACGCCCCTGGCGACGCTCAACTGCCGATCCTCGAACGCATCGCCACCGATGTCATCCCACGGCTGAAGAAGGAACGGTGAACCATAGAGACCTTGAGCGTGCTATTCCAGCGTGATGCTGGCTCCCAGTTCGGCTAGCGCATGAAACTGGATGCCCAGGTCTTTGAAGTACGGTCCATAGGTCTCGTACCGCTGGGTGAGGAAGAAGTCCCGGGCGTATCCATCGTGTACCGGCAGCACCTGCTGCGGCCGCATCCGCCGCGCGAAGTCCATCACCGCGAGTTCGGTGAGGAACGGCGCCATCACCGGCAGCACCAGCAGTTCAACGCCCGCGAACGCCTCGAGCGACGTTTGGAAGGAGTCGGCGGGATTGAACACGCGCCCGTTCACCAGAAACGCCGTCATGCGCGGCAGCGTCTTAGCCAGGATCGGCTCGTGCGTCGTCGGGATCGCCTGTAGCGTGAACGCGCCAACCTGTCGCGTGCCTTCCTCGATCACCGTCACCGCGATTCCCGCCGGTCGCAGAGCAGCGGCGACTTCATCGTTGCCGAGAACGGTGGCCCCACTCCGATCCACGATCTGCCGCAACGCCTCAACATCGAGGTGGTCGGGATGATCGTGCGTAATGATGACCGTGGAGACGTTGGCGAATACCTCCGGCGTCACACGGCCCTCCACGAACGAGAACTTCCCCGGATCGAAGAGCAGTTGTTCGCCGTCATGCTCGAAAAGCAAACACGAATGGATGTACTTGGCAATCCGCATGATGGCGGTTCCCTCCGTTGGCTGGCTGGAGATGGATCAGCGGGCAAATGTCGTCGCTGAACGGTGTACGAAACACCTTCCTCCTTGGCAGGTGTTTTCTTGTGTGTCCGATGCCTGCGGAAAGGTAGGTGACACAAAGGGCGCGGATCCTTTGCCGCCACGAAATGGGCGGTGCGTCGAGGCGATGGGGATCGCTTGATGCATCACCTGCGGGGGCCGGCAACTCCTGCGCGCGATCTCGTTGCGTCATTTCACAGTGAGTGTGCCTTTCATGCCCAGGAGATCGTGCCCCGGTATGTTGCAGATGTAGGTGTAGGTGCCGGGTTTCAGGTCGAGCGTCAGGGTTGACGTCTTGCCCGCATCGAGCGTCTCGCTCACCTTGTTCAGGTCCGGGAAGGCGAGATTGTGCGGCGAGGGGCCGTCGTTCTTGATCGCGAACGTGATGCTGCCCGCCGACACACTCGATTTATCTAAGGCGATCGCGAAGTCCTTCTCGACGACATTGACGGTGTTGCCGCCCGTCGTGGCTGATGCGTTCGCCGCAGGCGTTGCACCAATCGTGCTCACGGGCGCGGCGGTATTCGCCGCTGCCGCTTGCGCGCCGACGGTCATCGGCACCATCCACCAGCCGTTGTACTGATAGCCGTTTACATTCCATGGCGGGATTTCGGGCTGGACGTTGCCCTTCGCGTCCGTCGCGCGCGAGGTGAGCACGGCGTTCCCGTCCTTCGCATCCCACGCATACTCGAAGGCGTACCAACTCCATTGCCCCGCCTGCTCGGTGATCTTCGCTGCGTTCCACGTCTTGCCGCTGTCCGCCGAAACCTCGACCTTGGTGATGCCGCCGGTGCCGCTCCACGCCTTGCCGGAGACCGCCTGCATGCCACTCTTGACACTGGCATTCGGCGCGAGCGAGGTGATGATGGACTTCACCGGCATCGTCGTCAGTTGGCCAAGGTTCTTGCCGTTTGCATCAATGAAGGTGTAGAGCGTCGTGTTGAAGTAGCCGTCGTACGGCTTGTTAATCAGATCAATATTCGTGATCCACTTGACCTGCGCGACACCGGGATAGCCGGGGACAATCAGACGCACCGGGAAGCCTTGCTCAACACGCAGCGGCGCGCCGTTCATCTGCCAGACGAGCATCGTGTCCGGGTCCTTCGCCTTCGCCCAGTTCAGCCCGCGCGCCCACTGGCTGTTGCCCGCGCCGCCGCAGACGATGTCCACGACACCGGACTTCGGACTCGCCATCGCAAGCACGTCGTTGAGCGCGACGCCCATCCACTCGGCATTACCGACCGCGCCGACCTGCCACTGCCCGCCACTCGCCATCGGCTTGAAGCGACCGCGTCCGTCGCCCGCACACTCGATCCACATGGTCAGCTTCTTCGCGGGCATCTTGGTCAGTTGGTCGTAGGTGAGCGTCACCGGCTTGTCGACGAGGCCGGTGATGGTCAGCTTCCACTCCTCCTGCTTGACGACGGGAAAGGGGAAGTGGGCACGGACGAAGAAGGATTTGGTATCGGTGAGGAAGGGTTGCTGGGCGGCGAGGGTCGCTTCCCAGTCCACCACATCCAGGACCTTCATCGCCGGGTCTTTGTTGAAGGCGGCCAGTTCGGCGGGACCGGGCGAGGGTAACGGCGTCGGGGCGGGGCCGCTCGCGGGAATCGCCGTGACCGTCGCGCCGGGGGGCGGTGCGGCGGCGAGCGGCGTTTCCCAG
>JALYUS010000611.1 GCA_030853625.1 Chloroflexota bacterium | reverse complement strand
GTTCCGCGATATTCCGCCGGAACAGGTCGCCGGTGGAGACATGCGCGAGCCGTAACCGGGGCGCGACAATTGCCGCCTGCGTCCCCTTTCCGACTCCTTGCGGGCCGAAGAAAAGGGCGTTCTTGTTCGTGCTCGTGCTCGTGCTCGTACTTGTCGCCGCGCCACTCACCGAATAAAGCCCTCATAGTTGCGCATCAGCAGTTGCGATTCCAATTGCCGCATCGTGTCAATCGCGACACCGACAACAATGAGAAGCGCCGTGCTCCCCAGCCCCAACTGCGTGATGCCTGTGATCAGTCGCGCGATGAATGGCAGGATCGCCACCACACCTAAGAATAAGGCGCCCGCAATTGTAATCCGGTTCAGGACGCGCGAGAGATACTCCGCCGTTGGTCGCCCCGGGCGGATGCCGGGCACGAAACCACCGTTCTTCTGAAGGTTCTCCGGGATATTCTGCTGATTGAAGATGACGATCGTGTAGAAGAACGTGAAGCCAACAACGAGGAGGAAATACCCGATCTGGTACGGGTAGTTGCCTGGGTCGAAGAGGCGGGCGACCTGCTGGGACGACGCGCGCAACCAACCACGATCCGACGAACCGAGGAAATTGGCAATCGTGGACGGCAGGATCATGATGCTCACCGCGAAAATGAGTGGGATCATGCCGGCCGAGTTGACGCGGAGCGGGATCGTCGTCGCCTGCCCGCCGTACTGCTTTTGACCGCGCACGCGGCGCGCATACTGCACAGGGATTTTCCGCACGCCCTCATTGATGAGGATGATGCCGACAATTGTCAGCAGCCCGATGCCCGCGAAGAGGATGATCGAGACGAGGTTGAACGACGAGCCGCCCGTCACGAGGTTCGCGAACCCACCGGGCAGACCGGCGACGATCCCCCCGAAGATGATGATGCTGACGCCGTTGCCGATGCCATTTTCGGTAATTAACTCGCCGATCCAGACCAGCACCATCGTTGCCGCAACCGTCGAGGTCAGCAGCGTGAAACTGGGCAGAAAGGTATGGATGTTCAAAATGCCAAATTGATCCGCCGGGATCACTTGATTAGCGACCGCGAGGCGGATCTGGCCATATGCCTGCAAGTAGCCAATCGGCACGGTCAGGATATGCGTGACACGATTGACGCGCGCGCGGCCCGACTCGCCTTCCTTCGACCATTCATCCAGTTTCGGGATGATCGGCGTCAGGAGTTGGACGATGATCGAGGCCGTGATGTACGGATAAACGCCCATCATCGCGATTGAGAAGGTTCGCAACGCGCTCCCGGAAAACAGGTTCAGTGTGCCGAGAAAGGCATTGTTGCGGAAAAGCCGGTCGAGCGCCGCATGATCCACATTCGGCAACGGGATGTGCGCGATGATCCGAAAGATCAGCAGCATCCCGATTGTGAAAAGGATCTTCTTGCGCAGATCGGGGATACGAAATGCATTGAAGACGGCCTGCAACATCGTTCTGTCGTCCCCTCCGCTGCCTTTCGCGAAGACAGCGGGATATGTGCGAGATACCAGAGAAAATCCAGTGGTAGCAGGCTGTCCAGCCTGCTACCACTGAGGAAAAACGTTAGCTCTGCGTCGAAGGAGTGTCATGCGATGCGGTCTCTTCCTCGGTTGTCTCAGTCGGAGGCGCAGCCGTCTCTTCGACCGTGCCACCCGCCGCGATGATCTTCTCACGCGCGGAGGCCGTCACACGGTGGACCCGCACCGTAAGCGCCTTCGTGATCTCGCCATCGCCAAGGATCTTCACCTGCCAACCCTTGAATGGGACAACTGGCGGACGCAACACTTTGTCCGTCACGACGTGGCGCGCGACGAGCGCTTCGGGCGTGATTTCATCACCCGCCGCAAAGAGTTCCTCCAGGCGCGCGACGTTCACGACAGCGAACGGCTGCTTGAAAATATTGGTGAACCCGCGCTTATACGGCATGCGCATGTAGATCGGATTCTGGCCACCTTCAAAGCCCCGGCGAACATTCGGCCCGGAGCGCGCGCCCTGACCCTTCGTGCCACGACCGGCGGTCTTGCCCTGGCCCGCCGAGATGCCGCGCCCGACGCGCTTGCGCGCTTTGTGCGAGCCGGCGTTCGGCTTGAGGTCTTGTTGCTGCATGATGCGGTTACTCCTTCGGCGCCGCGCCCGTGCCTTCGACGGTCACGAGATGACGCACCTTGAAACACATGCCCCGCACCGACGGTGTATCCGGCAGTTCGACTGTCTGGTGCAGCCGCCGGAGCCCGAGCGCGCGAACCGTCGCTTTCTGATCGTGTGCGTAGCCGATGGAACTCTTCACATACGTGACGCGCATCACCGACCCTGCATTCTCTGCCATGCTTGACGCTCCTATGCCGTCGCGGCGGCGTGGTTCGCCGCTTCGTCGGCCAGTTCCTTGTTGCGGCGGCGACCGAAGTACGAAACCGGCTTACCGCGCCGACGGGCGACGCTCTCGACGGACTCCACTTCTTCCAGCGCCTTCAGGGCGGCGCGGACGACGTTGACCGGATTCGTGCTGCCGATCGTCTTCGTCAGAATATCGTGGATACCCGCCGCTTCCATAACAGCACGCACGCCACCCCCCGCAATGACGCCGGTACCGGGTCGTGCCGGGCGCAGCAGAACGCGGGACGCGCCGTACGTCACCTGAATCTCATGCGGGATCGTCGTTCCTTCGAGGTTCACTTTGATGATGCGCTTCTTTGCATCCTCGACGCCCTTGCGAATGGACTCCGGCACTTCACCGGCCTTGCCCATCCCCGCGCCGACGTGGCCCTTGCCATCGCCGACGACGACGACCGAGGAGAAGTTGAAGCGCCGCCCACCCCGCTGCACCTTCGCGACGCGGTTGATCTGCACGACGCGCTCCTCAAGGTCTCCTAATGTTGCCGGGTCAATCCGTGCCATTCGTCGCTTCGCTCCTTCAGTAATCAGTCGCCAGTCGTCAATTGGAAGCGGAATCGCTTCGCGGGTTTTCTCCTCGTTACGCCCTAGAAGTCCAGTCCGCTCTCGCGCGCCGCGTCCGCGAGCGCCCGGACGCGGCCATGGTAGAGGAAACCGCCGCGGTCGAAGACGACCTTGGTGATGCCTGCCGCCTTCGCGCGCTCCGCAACGAGGTTCCCAACCAGTTTCGCCTTGTCCGTTTTCGTTACATCACTGCTCGCCTGCTGCCGCACCGTCGGTTCCGCTGATCCCGCAGCGACGAGTGTGTGGCCGCGCTCATCGTCAATGATCTGCGCGTAGATATGCTTGTCGGAGCGAAATACATTCAAACGTGGCCGCTGCGGTGTCCCAGACACCTTCGCGCGGACACGTTTGTGCCGCTTTTGCCGCAGCGTCAGCGCCTTGCGTACTTTCAGTCGTTGCATGGGCATTGTATCGCCCCTCCTTTATTCCGTGCCCGACATCGCGGGCCGGTGCCAGGGAGAGTACTGAGTGACGAGTACCGAGTACTGAGTCGGTCGGAACCTCACCCAGTACTCAGTACTCATACTCGATACTCATCACTTCTTGGCGGCCTTGCCGGTCTTACCGGCCTTGCGCCGCGTCCACTCGCCGAGGTACTTAATGCCCTTATCCTTGTACGGCTCGCGTGGGCGAACCTTGCGGATGCGGGCCGCTAGATCGCCGACATCTTCTTTGTTGTTACCCGTCACGGCGACGCGCAGGGGCGTATCCACGACGAAGGTGATCCCTTCCGGCGGGCTGAACCGCACAGGGTGGGAAAAACCAACGGTCAGGACAAGGTCCTTGCCGTCCATCGCCGCGCGATAGCCGACGCCGGCGATTTCCAGTTCCTTACGGAAGCCGGTCGTCACGCCCTCGACCATATTGGCAACGAGCGTGCGCGTCAGGCCGTGCAACTCACGCTGAATCCGCGCCTCGCTCGGCCGCTTCACATGCAAGACGCCATCCTCGCGTTCGAGGATCATCGAAGCCGGGATCGTGCGGGAGAGTTCACCGCGCGGCCCCTTGACCGTAATCGCACCGCCCTCGTGGTCGAGTGTCACGCCGGTCGGGATGGGAATCGGTCGAATACCGATGCGAGACATCGCAACTCCTCCTAGGAAACCGTGCAGAGCAGTTCGCCACCGACGCCGCGCCGGTACGCGTCGCGGCCCGTCATCACGCC
>JALYUS010000560.1 GCA_030853625.1 Chloroflexota bacterium | reverse complement strand
GCCTCCATCTCCACGACGGTATAGTTCTCCCGGTAATACAAATCGAGGTACGCCTGGTTCTGCAAAAACGTGCCGCGCGTCGTCAGCGCCTTCTGATTATCGAGCGCGGAGCCGTAGGTGAGGAAGGGTGCGAGGTCCTCGTAGCGGAAGCAGTTGTCCAGCCAATACGTGTTGCCGGTGTGCTCGTCGAAGACGGTTGTGGAAAGCATTACATCGCCGATCCGCCCATTGAGCGTCGCGGCCTTGCCGAGCACGTACACGCCCCGGAGGGCGGCGGTATTGAGCGCGACTTGCGTGAGGATATGGTTCGCGGCCATGCCGAGCGGGTAGTTGATATTGATAATGACGGCGTCGGACGCCGCGACGCGCGGATCGCCGTCCGCCCGGAGGCGCGGATCAATGTCGTCCGCCTGCAACCGGCTGATCTCGATAATCTGGATACCGACATCGAGTGCGCCCTCACTCGGCACGATCCAGATGCCGCGCTCTTCCTCCTCGTTCGTCCGTTCCTCGCGCTCGTGCGGGTTCGCCGCGAAGTAGTGTCGCGCCGCGAAGTAGAGGAAGTTGTCCCACGAGGCGCGCACCTCGCCGCGCACCATCTTCTCGTACTCCGGCAGCAGTTCGGGGTGCTCGACGGCCTGCACATGCGCGGCGAGCGCCTCCCGCCGCCGCCGCGCCGCGCCGGAGAGGACATTGACGACGGAGTGCGTATTCGAGGAGATGAAGTAGATAGGCCGCTCCTGCAAGCCGTGGTGGTGAAGCGCTGCGCCAACCGGCCCCCACCAGCGCTGTGTGACGCGGCTGTATCCCGTGTGTGTGCCGCCGAGCATCTGGAGGGTTATCCCTTTTTCGTGGCGAGCGACGGTGGCGAGTGTCGGCCAGAAATCCGTGCTCCACGCACCGCGCAGCCGCCCCCAGTCCCGTCCCTCGATGCCGAGGGCGGTGCGGCACGTCTCCGCAATCGTCTCTTCCTCTTCCAACGAGACTGTTTCGCCCGCTGCCAGCCGTTCGATCGCGGCGCGGGCGTCTGGCGCGCTTTGGAGGAGAGCATGCAGTTTGTTCCATTCGATCTGGTAGGCGACGAGCGTCGGAATCAGGTCGTCGAGGTCGGAGACGGAGGCGACGAAGACGGCGAGCGTCTCCGCGTCGTCGTACCACCACTTGCGCCGCCGACCGGGCGAAGTGACGGGCCGCCACTGCTCCTCGACATGCGGGTAGCCGCCCTCCGCGAAGATGCGCGCCGTTTGGCCGAGTACGACGTGATGGATCCGCTCGATGCACTCCGGCAGCCGCTGCACGGAGTACATGAAGGCGCCCATATCCATCTCCGGCGTGGCGGCGAGCGAGTGGAGGCTGGCGTGCGTGCCGATATGCGCGGGCACGAGCGTCTTCAGTTTGATCGTGCCGGAGGAGCGCAGGAGCGTCGTGTAGGTGCGAACATAAAGATCCACATCCCGCTTCCCCGCGACTTCCGTGTCGCCCGTCATGCCGGGGAGCGTGCCACCGCCTGCCCGCACATCCGCGACCGGCGGAGCCGCCGGTTCATCCGGTCGCAGCCTTCCTTGCGCCATCGTCCGCCATTCCCTTCTACGCGCATATGCGTTCATGGACATTGTACATGGGAGATGACACATTGCGATGCGATTGCCCTGTCTCCATCGCCATTCAGGGATCAGTGTCATCGCCGCGTTTGAGAAAATCCGCTCCCGCCCAGGCGGGGTTCGGGTAGGTGTAGAAACCCCGTCCGGTCTTCATACCGAGGTCGCCGCGCGAGACGCGATTGGTGAGGATTTTCGGCGGCAGGTCGGACGGATCGCTGCTCTCGGAGGCGTAGTGTTCCTCGATGTCCTTGACGACATCGAGGCCGATCTCATCCATCTTGCCGAACGGCCCCATCTCTGTGTGGTACATCGTCATCCAGGCGCGGTCCACATCTTCGAACGAGGCGACACCGCTCTCCACAACCTTCAACGTCTCCTTTTTGATCGCGCGCCAGACGCGGTTGAAGATGAAGCCGGTGCTCTCTTTCTGGACGTGGAGTGGCAGGAGATCAATCGCTCGCGCATAGGTGGTCAGCGCGTCAACCGTCTCCACTGTCGTTTGCGTGCCCCGGCCGATCTCGACCATCGGTATCTCCCAGACGGGATTGTAGAAGTGGAGGTTGGCGACCTTGTCGGCGCGTGCCGTCGCGTCTTCGAGATAGCTGACGCGGATGGAGGAACTGTTCGTCGCGATGATCGCGCTTTCCCGGCAGAGTTCATCGAGTTGACTGAACAATGCGCGCTTCATGTCCACGCGCTCCGGGATCGCCTCGATCACGAGGTCCGCGTCGCGCGCCGCATGCGCCAGATCGTTGGTGTAATGGAGACGCCCTTCAATATCGCCCATCTCGATCCGCGCGAGGGTTCCTTGCGCGAGCCAGCCGCTCAGGGTCTCGTGGATCGCCGCGCGCGCCCGGTCGAGCACGGCCGGGTCGCTGTCGTGAAGGGTGACGGAGATGCCGTACCGCGCGGTGCGCAGGGCAATCATCCGCCCCATCGTCCCCGTACCGATTACCGCGACGCGTTCGATCTGTACCATCGTACTTAATCCTCTCATTCTTTGGCGGCGTTCCGCGGTGACTGCGCTGGTTTACGTGGTTTCTTCGTCGGCCGTGCCGACGGTGATCGGCGGCAGGCGGGTAAGGAGTTCGTTCAAGGCGGCATAGCGGCGGTCGCGCTCCAGCAGTAGTTGATCGCGCTCTTCGGGGGTGTACGTGAAAAAGCCCGCGCCGGTCTTCGTGCCGAGGCAGCCCCGCGCGACGAGATCGTGGAGGATCTGCGGCATCTGAAACCGCTCGCCGTAGGCGCGTTCCATCGTCCCGGCGGCGCTTTCCCAGACATCGAGGCCCGCCATATCGGCGATCAGGAACGGCCCGAAGAAGGGCATACGGAAACCGAAGGTGCTGCGACAAACCTCGTCCACTTCGCGCGGCGAAGCGAGACCGTCTTCCACACAGGCGAGCGCTTCGCGGAAGAGGGCGTTCTGGATGCGGTTGGCGACGAAGCCGGGCGCGCTGCGAACGACGGTGGGGCGCTTGCCGATGGCGCGCAGGAAATCCGCGACCTGCGTGACGGCGGCGGGAGCGGTCGTGTCGTGTGGGATCACTTCGACGCCGGGTGTCCATTCGGGTGGGTTGAACCAGTGCAGGCCGAGGAAGCGTTCGGCGTTCAGGACATGCTCGGCGAGGTCGTCTATCGGGAAGGAGGAAGTATTGGAGACGATCACCGCATCCGGCCGCGCCGCGCGGGAGAGGCGCGCCAGGAGGTCATCTTTCACGTCCTGCTGCTCGAAGACGGCCTCGAAGATGAAGTCCACATCCGCGACCGTCGCGGCGAGATCGGCGTTCGCGGTGACGGCCGCGCATCGCTCGACCGCTTCCGGCGGCACGATCCCGGCAGCAGCATGGCCCCGCACGCGCTGCATTAGCCGCTCGTACGCCTGTGCGGTCGCCTCCGGCGAGCGGTCGGTGATCCGCACGGTCAGCCCCGCCGCCGCGAACTGCTCTGCAACGCCCAATCCCATCGTCCCCGCGCCGATCACCGCGACCGTCCTCGGCCACGCCAGCGCCCCCGCCTCTCCTATCGCCATCACTTTCCTCCTTCGTCTCTCCTCATCACCTTCCCGCAAGCATAGCATCCCGGAAACCGGGGAGAACCGCAAAGGCGCAAAGAGCGCAGAGGACGCAAAGAGAAAGAGGGGAAAGAGAAATCTATTTGGGATCTGTTTCTCTTGTATCCTCTTAGCGTTCCTTTGCGCCTTTGCGGTTCAATCGTTTTCGGTTTTTCGGGGGTAAGTATGGAGCGATTTGTCGGGGTGTACCGGCTGGTGTCATGGGAGGTATGGGAGAACGGCGCGGCGACGTATCCGCTGGGGGAGATGCCGCAGGGGATGATTCTCTACACGGCGGGCGGGCATATGGCAGTACAGATGATGCGGCCTAACCGGCCCGTGTTTACGTCCGGGGATCGGTGGCGCTCGACGCCGGAAGAAGTGCAGGCGGCGTACGGTGGCTACAATGCCTACTGTGGCCGGTACGAGGTGCATGAAGCGGAGGGGTACGTGTCGCACCTGCTGGAACAGAGCCTCTACCCGAACCGCGTCGGCACGGAACTGCAACGCTTCTTTGCATTCACCGAGAACCACCTCATTCTCACCACGCCGGATTCCCGCATGACGTGGGAGCGCGTCGAGTAAATCGGGTGGTTCAAGTGGCAGTGAGTACCGGGGCATGGACGGCCGCAGCGATCAGCGCGCTTCCCGTGAGAAGCAATGTGGAGTACTCATCCGTGAAGACGAGAAGTTTCATCAGCGTTGCGTCCGCTTCATCACCACGATCCACGAGCGCACGGATGTTGCTCAATGCTTCATCAACGGGATGCATCGTAGGCTTTGCATCCAGAATGCGTCGCAAAGCCGATCGGTCATGCGGTGGGGACGTTGCTCTGGTGGAGGCAGGCTTCCAGCCTGTGGGTCAATCAGGCTGGAAG
>JALYUS010000559.1 GCA_030853625.1 Chloroflexota bacterium | reverse complement strand
GATCACGCAGGGGCGTTAGCGGCGTACCGGCGGGCGCTGGCATTGGGAGCGACGGCACCGTTGCCACAGTTATTCGCGGCGGCGGGAGCGCGGTTGGCGTTCGATGCGGAAACGATGGGTAGCCTCGTCGCCCTCATCGAGGCGCAACTGGCGGCGCTCGAACGCGAAGAGTAGTGGGTACACGCTACGGAACGGAAAGTGAGATTACCATGGCATCGCAACGCTATATCCAGCCCAGTTGGTTCACCAGGCGCGTCTTCAATCCATTCGTCGCCCTGCTGACGCACCTCGGCATCAGCGTCTATGGCTCGCGCGTCCTCGCGGTGCGCGGTCGCACGAGCGGTGAGTGGCGGACGACGCCGATCAACCTGCTCACCCACGACCATGAGCGCTACCTCGTCGCGCCGCGCGGTGTCACGCAATGGGTACGTAATATCCGGGCGAGCGGTGCGGGCGAACTACGGGTCGGACGCCGAACCGAGCCAATTCATGTTGAGGAGGTGTCGGATGATGAGAAGTCAGCCGTGCTGCGCGCCTATCTTCGCCGCTGGAAATTCGAGGTTGGGGCCTTTTTCCAGGGGGTCGGCCCCGACGCATCCGAGCAAGACTTGCGCCGAATCGCGCCGGATTATCCGGTCTTCCGCATCCTGCCGCATCGGTGACGTAACGCGATGTAAACACCCAGAAAAGACTTGCACGGCAAGCGACGCGGGTGTATACATGGAGCACAATAGACCCTGCGCTGTGCGTGATGTCTCCATTATGCCATTGAGCCAATACTTCAATGTGCGGGAGCCATAACCCATCAGGAGCGAGGCCGCCGGTGAGTAACCGGCGTTACCATTCCCGGTGGCGGGGCGCCCACCTGCCTCGGCAGGTTCAGAGCAAACCTAGACACACGGCAGTTGTGGGGTCTTTTCTCGCATCCGGTCGCACAAAATCGGATGAGGATTGAAACAGAGCATTTCGAGGCACACGGCAGACGCGGGGCCACTTTCCGAAGTGCTGAGTAGAAAGTGCTGAGTGCTGAGCAATACGATGGACAACTCAGCCCTGCATCTCGTACATGGCGATGACGCGAAGGCGGCGCGGAAGATCGTCGCGCGGCTGCGAGCAGCACACGCCGAAACCGATCCGAGTGGACTGAACACGACCATCCTTGAAGACGATGCCGCAACGGTAAGCGCGGTGATTGCGGCGTGCGACGCGCTGCCTTTCTTCGGCAGCGGGCGGTTCGTGCTCGTGCGCGGGCTGCTCGGTCGCTACGTGCAACCGGCGGAAGGGCAGCGTGGGCGGCGCAAGGCGGCAGACTTCGACGCGCTGCTGCCTCTGGCAACCTTTCTTCCCATCATGCCCGCAACGACAACGCTCGTCTTCTGGGAATCAGGTACACTCAATCTCTCCATTCTCCCAGCGCCAGTGCGCGATGCCTTGCTTTCCGGGACGGTTCACACTGCCAGCCTGCCCGCGCCGAACGAGCGCGACGCCTGGCTACGCTGGATTCGCGACCGGGCGATTGCGGAGGGCGTGACGATTGAGCGGCCCGCCGCCGAAGCGCTCCTCAATGCGCTCGGTTCATCCGCCACTGGCCCGACGGGCGCGCTGCGATTGGAGAGCGAGGTCGCCAAACTTGCAATGTATGCGCTGGACGATGGCGGCGCGATCACCGCCGCGCAGGTCGCGACGCTCGTGCCCGACGCGGCGGATGAACAGACCTTCGCGTGGCTCGACGCGGTGATCGGCGGTAACGCGCGGGAGGCGGTGACGCGCACCGAACACCTGCTCGCCGCCGGTGAGGAACCGATGCGGCTGCTGGCGCTCCTTGCCAGCCAGGCCGGATATCTGACCCGCGCGAAGCGGCTCGGCAACGTGCCGCAGAACGACGCGGCGACCCTGCTTGGCGTCGCGCCGAATCGCGCCTATCATTTACTACGGGCGGCGCGCGGTGTAGATGCCGCGCGGATGGCGACGGCGGTGCATGACCTCGCGGCAACCGACGAGGCAGTCAAGATGGGCGTTGCGACGAGCGATGCCGACGCCCTCCTCTGGGCCGTTCTCCAGGTTGCCTGCCTCGGTCCCCCCGGCCCCGCCTGGGACCACCGCACCGATCTGCCCTGAGAGATTGAACCGCAGAGGCGCAGAGAACGCAGAGAAATACACGAAAAAGGGAATGGTCAGGCCCCATCCCCTTTGTGTTTCTCTGCGATCTCTGCGCTCCGTCGTCCTGTTACTTGCCGAGGGCGTTGTACTTTGCCATCAGGCGGCTCTTGCGGCGGGCGGCGTTGTTACGGTGGATGACGCCCTTGGACGCGGCCCGGTCGAGCGCGCTGATCGCGTCACCAACGGCGGTCGCGGCATTGGAGGTATCGCCTGCCTCGATCGCGGTACGGGCACGGCGCACATAGGTCCGCGTCGCGGAGATGATCGGGCGGTTGCGCTGACGGCGGCGCTCGCTGCGCCGCATGTCCTTCATGGATGACTTGAGATTCGGCACGCGCTTCTCCTGCTTCTTGCTTTGCTCATCCGGACGAGACCGAATGCGATGCGAACCCTCATCACACGCTGACGCGGGCGCGTCTGGTAGACTAGCATGGATGACGATTTCGTGCAAGCCGGATACACTACGCCGTCCGCCCGACGATGCGAGCGGAGAAGAGTATCGAGGAGACCGCTTGCGTTATGCAGATTGATGGGGCCATGTCGGCGTCCGATCTGGCCGCCGAGGCGCAGATCGAACAGACCCGGCGCATCAAGTGGGTGCCGCGCCCCCCGAAGGCGAAGGCGCGGCATCCCCTAGATGCGCCCGCGCCGGAAGCAGTGCCGCGTGGCGATACCACAGTCCTCCTCACGCCGGATGACCCGCTGGCGGATCGTGGCGTGCCGCCCGGCATGTCGATCCCGGACACCGCGCCACCCGTCGAGCCGATGCCGATCATCGCCGCATTACCCAATGTACTGCCGCTTGCTGCCGCACCCCGATCCGTCCCATTCGCCACACCGGGCGTTGTGGCGGCGCGCGCCACGATGGGGCGGTCGGTGGCAGTCGTCGGCCTTGCCTTCATCGCCAATCGGCTACTCGGCTTAGTGCGGGATGTCATTATCGCCGGCAAGTTCGGCACGCGCGCCGACCTCGACGCCTACTACGCCGCCTTCCGCATCCCCGATTTCCTCTTCCTTGTTATCGCCTCCGGCGCGTTCGGCGCGGCATTTATCCCGATCTTCACCGGCTTCCTCGAACGCGATGAAGAGACTGCCGCCTGGGTGCTGGCGAGTAGCACGCTCAACACCGCCTTCTACGCGCTCGCCGCACTCTCTGCGGTCGGCTTCGTGTTCGCCGGGCCGCTTGTCCGCACGATTGTCGCGCCCGGCCTGACTGCCACGCAGCAACAGCTCGCGACCGATCTGACGCGTATTCTGCTCCTCCAGCCGCTCTTTCTCGGCCTCGGCGGCGCGGCGATGGGCATTCTGAACGCGCAACACAAGTTTCTCTGGCCCGCGCTCGCGCCAGTGACGTATAATTTCGGCATCATCTTCGGCGCGCTCATCCTCGCGCCCCGCTATGGTGTGAAGGGGTTGGCGTATGGCGTCGTGATCGGCGCAGCCGGCCACTTCCTCACGCAACTGCCCGCGCTCGCGCGCGTGATGCGCTACTACCCCATCGTCTCGCTCCATGTACCGGGGATGCGACAGGTTGGCGCGCTTCTCATTCCCCGGATGTTCGGGCAAGCGGTCTTCGCGCTTAACTTCGTGATCGTGACGAATTTCGCCTCCCGCCTCGGCGAAGGGAGTGTCTCCGGTTTCCAATACGGCTATACCCTCTTTCTCCTGCCGCACGGCGTCTTCGCGCTCTCCGCCGCAACCGTCCTCTTCCCGACGCTCTCGCGCCTCGCCGGTGCGGGCGATTGGCACGCATTCCGCACGCACTACGCGGCGACGCTCCGCATGGTCCTCTTCTTCATCGTACCCGCCACCGCCGCCTCGATTGTCCTACGGACGGCAATTCCCGAAGCGATCTACCAACTCGGTGCGTTCAATGCCACCTCCACCGCTCTCACCGCGACCGCCCTCGGCGCGCTGGCGACGGGACTGATCGCCTACGCGGTCGTGGAGATTGTCACCCGCGCCTTTTACGCATTGCAGGATACGCGCACGCCGGTAATCGCGGGCGTGGTGACAATCGCCCTCAACCTGCCGCTCAGTTGGATGTTGAGCAGAACATTGGGGCTTGGTGGCCTCGGCCTCAGTCTCGCCATCACAACCTGGCTGGAGATGACGATCATGCTCGTCGTTTTCCGCCGTCGGATGGGCATCATCGCGCCGGGTCTGGCGGATGCGCTCGTGCGTATCGTCTGGGCCACCGCCGTGATGACCGTCGCCCTCCTGCCCTGCTCGTGGCTGCTGCATACCCTGCACCGCGCGACCGGCAAGAGCATCGCCCAACTCGTCTTCTTCCTCGTCACACTCGGCATCGGCACGGTGGTCTATCTCGGCGTCTGCAACTGGCTCGGCGTCGAAGAAGTGCAGCGCGTCCGTGGTATGGTGATGCGGCGGTTAGGGCGGGTCAGAACGGGAACCGAATAAACCGCGAAGAATGCGAAGAGAGATTCAAGCACAGAGGACACAAAGGGCACAGAGACCACAGAGAAGTCTTTTGTTTTTATCCCCTCTGTGTCCTTTGTGTCCTTTGTGCCCTCTGTGCTGAGTTTGTCCTGGCGGTTCGATGAGTTTTTATCGTGGGAGGAGCGCATCATGGTGCGGTTGTCGGTATTGGTTGAGGGGGCGCATGGGCTGACGTGGGCGCGCTGGAAGGAATTTGTCGCCACGACGGAGCGGCTTGGCTATGCGGGGCTGTATGGCTCCGATC
>JALYUS010000275.1 GCA_030853625.1 Chloroflexota bacterium | reverse complement strand
TTCGATGCCGTATGTGCGATTGCGGAAAACGAGGTGGACACGCCAGTTTCCTCGAAGAAAGAGGTTGGAGGGATGGAATCAGTCCCCGATAGCGCCACCCATCGCCGGGGCCGGGAATGGGAAGAGGCCACCCTGCAAGGGTTCCCCATCATCCCAGTAGGCGGGCGCGCCCATTTCGGGCATGTCGAGGCCGGCAAGTTCGTCTTCCGGCTTCGAGCGCAGCCCCATCAATCGGTCCACCGCCTTGAAGAAGAGGAGCGAGACGCCGCCCGCCCAGAGAATGATGACGAGCGCGCCGATCGCCTGCGCGCCCAGTTGGCTCGCGTCACCGAAGAAAAGACCCTTGACCTGCGTGCCGGCGTAGTTGGCCGTCCCATCCGCGAACAAGCCGACGGAGAGTACGCCCCAGATGCCGCAGACGCCGTGTACGGAAATTGCACCCACGGGGTCGTCAATGTGCAGTTTCTTGTCAATGATTGCCACACTGAAGACGACGATCACGCCCGCTACCGCGCCGATGATAAAGGCGCTGATTGGTGAGACATAGCCGGACGGTGCGGTGATCGCGACAAGGCCCGCGAGCATGCCATTACAACTCATCCCCGCGTCCGGCTTGCCATTGAGATACCACGTTAGCAGCATGGTCATCATCGCACCCGCCGACCCGGCAAGCATCGTTACGGTAGCGATCATACCGATGCGCAGGGCGCCATTGCCGGACGCGCCAAGTGTGCTGCCGGGATTGAAGCCAAACCAACCGAAGGCGAGGATCAGCGTGCCAACGATCGCGAAGATCATGTTGTGGCCGGGAATGACATTACTCGATCCGTCTTTATTGTACTTACCGATCCGCGCGCCGAGCACATATGCCCCCGCGAGGCCGGTGAAGCCGCCGACCGCGTGAACGACACCACTGCCGGCGAAGTCAATATAGCCCGCGCCAAGCCCCTTTTTCCCCAGTTGGGAGAGCCAGCCGCCGCCCCATGCCCAGTTCCCGAAAATGGGGTAGATGATCGTGCTGATGAAGAAGCCGTAGACGCAGAAGGCGCTCCACTTCCACCGTTCCGCCATCGCGCCCGTCGGGATCGTCGCGGCAGTGTCCATGAAGACCATGTTGAAGAGAAAGAGGACCGCGATACCGACATCGTACGTGCCGTCCGAGAGAAAGAAGCCCTTGTGACCAATCAGGCCCCAATCCACGCCGCCGAGATGAATCGTGAACTCCTGATTCAATCCGGCAAGGCCGCCGAGATTCGGCACGCCGCCGAGGCCGATGCCACCAAATTGGAAGGCGAACCCGACGAAGAAGTATCCCAGCATGCCGAGGAAATAGATGCTGAAGTTCATCGCCATCACATGCAGCGCGCTCTTGCGGCGGCAGAACCCCGTCTCCACCAGCGCAAAACCGAGTTGCATGAACATGACGAGGAAGCCCGCCACAAGCGTCCACGCATAGTTGATACCGAGCCGGTTCTGGTTCACTTGCGTGGCAAGTTGCGTTGCGAATGGCTCACTCTTCGCCGCCTTGTCCGCATCGGCCTGCGTGATATTCGCAGGCGCGACGCCAACGAGACCGGTATCGGAACCGATCACCAACCCGGACGGATCGCGCGTGACTTCCGACGCTTTTTTGCTGCTCGGCAGGGAGATGACGATCCCGATGAGGGCGACAATGAGGAAGATCGCCGTCGCGACGAGGACACCCGTCTTGACGGAGAAGCCGCCTCGTTCGGTCCCTCCACTACTTGCGTCGGCTCCCGTGCTGACGAATTGCCCCGTTGCCATACACCCATCCTCCTCATCGCTTCCCGGTGCGCCCCGGAAACGACGGACCGAGCGCCGGTACTTCCGGCGCCCCCCCTATATCGCGATGTGTTGCGTCGTTTCCTTGCGGCGTTTGCGCGCGACGGGCGATGAAGCAAGGCGCCCATGTTCGGATACGCCGAGTGGCGTTTGGGCGAGGAGGCGCAGGACCGCCGTGTGCTGATCGTCCGCAAGGAGGAGCGGGAAATCGGCCGATCCCGCCATCCCATGCAGAAGAATGCGGCCACGCCCGTCGGCAATGGCAGAAAATTCATCCCAGCGGCGGAAGACGACGCGGTTACGGGCGATCCCTTCTGTGGTAAAGGTGTACTGAACCGGGATCGAGATAATCACAAAAGTCGCCAGCACGACGATCAGATTGATCGGCGCGCGCATCCAGCCGCCGAGTGTGCCGAGTAAAAGGACGATGCCAATCATGTAGACATTCGTACGTTGGAGCCGGAGGCGCTCGCGGAATCGCAGCGGCGCCACGCCGAGCGGATCGCCTGTTATCGGCTGCCCAATCGGGACGGCGACGCGCATGAGCGTGAGAATGAGCATCATGCCACAAAGCAAGGGGACGATCATCCAGCGAC
Source organism: Chloroflexota bacterium (assembly GCA_030853625.1). Taxonomy (GTDB): domain Bacteria; phylum Chloroflexota; class Chloroflexia; order Thermomicrobiales; family JALYUS01; genus JALYUS01. Next base: position 5,729 of record JALYUS010000275.1, on the reverse strand, counting down.
CTCCGTTTCGCGCCAGTCGGCGGACATCCAGCGCACAAGCCGCCGGGGACGATGAAGCGTGCCAACGCAGCGCGGCGCGCTGCGGGCGGCCTGTGCGCGGGTTGCGTTGAGCAAATGACGCGCGTAGGCCGCCGCTCGCTTGTCGGGCGCGTCGAGCATGACTGCATGCGTCAATTCAACAAGCGCGTCGAAGGTGCGCCCGAGACGGAGCATTGCCTCTCCACGCTTGAGCCGGACGAGGAATTCCTCCGGTCCGTGGGTGAGGGCATGCATGAACGCGTCCTCGGATTCCGCGATCGCCACCCGCTCAAGCAGCAACGCGCCGAGATACGCCCAGGCAACGGAGCATTCCGGGTCGAGCGCGAGTGCCTCCCTGAGCAGCGATTCCGCCTCCGCTCCGTGCCGGGTGGCGATGCGCAGCGTTGCGAGCGCGACGTAGGCGAAGGGATCCGTCGGTTCATGGGCGATAATGTCGTCATACGCGGCAATCGCCTGATCGAGATGGCCGGTCCGCGCCAGCGCGGCGGCACGGGTGTGCGGTGGGACATGCGTTTCATCCCGCGTTTCGGCGGGGATAACGCCGCCGCAGGTGTGGCAGAAGGCGGCAGCCGTCAGGCGCGGCACGCCGCAGTGATGGCAATAGCTCGTCATGCCGCTTGTCTCCGTGCTGCCGTCCCGTCCTCAGCGGCATACGCCGGTTGAGCAATGACTGGTCTCGCGCCGTGCGGAGCGGCGACAAACCGGAGGAGGACGGGTGTGGCGATCGTCGTCAAGAGAACCATCGCCAGCGACGCGGCGAAGAGTTGTCCATTAAGGATGCCCGTCTCTTTGCCGAGTGTCGCGACGACGAGCGCTACTTCGCCCCGTGTCACCATCCCGACACCGACGGTGATCGCCTCCGCCTTCGGCAAACGCCCGGCGAGGCCGCCCGCGAACGCGCCGACTGCCTTGGTCAGCACCGCGACAGCGATCAGCAGCGCGGTAAAGAGGGGCGCCGCAGTGATGGCGCTGCTATTCGCTTCCAGGCCGACGACGACGAAGAAGACGGGCACGAACAGGCCATAGCCAAGGAGGTCAATGCCGTACGTGATCCGCTCCTGCTCCGCCGCCGGGCGCCGCGCGACGGCAAGCCCGAAGAGATAGGCGCCCGTGATCGCTGCGACCTTGCCGAGCGATTCCGCCGCCCACGCCGCCACGATCACCAGTGCAAGGACGAGTGCCAGCGATGCTTCCCGGCTCTTCAGGCCAGTCAGATGGTGGAAAAGATGCGGCATCACCCACTCGCCGATGGCGAAGGCGATGAGAAAGAAGATGCCCATCGAGAGTAGCGGCCGGAGCGGGTTCTCTCCCCCGTCCAACCCGATCACGATCGAAAGCAGGATGATGCCGAGCACATCGTCAATCACCGCCGCGCCGAGGATCACCGTGCCGACGCGCGATCGCAACCGCCCGAGTTCCTTCAACGTTTGCGCCGTGACACTGACGCTTGTCGCCGTCAGGACGACGCCAACGAAGACGCTCGCCGGCCACGCATAGCCCCACATCCGCATCAGCGCGATGCCGCCGCCCATTGGCACGAGCACGCCGCCGCATGCGACGAGAAGCGCGGTGACACCGACCTGTCGCATCTGCACGAGGTCCGTTTCCACCCCTGCCATGAACATCAGCAGAATGACACCGACCGATGCAACGCTGGAAAGCAGCGCATCGGTGCGGAACAGGCCGAAGACTGAGGGGCCGAGCAGCACGCCGACGAGGATTTTCCCGACGACTGACGGCATCCCGAATCGCGCGCTGACCGCTCCGGCGAGTTTCGCCGCGACGAGCAGGATTGCAAGTGGCATGAGGGTCGTGGTGCTTTCCATCCGGCAAAATACCTCAGCGCGCAACGCGACCGACGCGACCAATGAGGTAATGGTACCGACGGACTGCGGTAGGCTCTACGTACATCTTCCAGAGATGCGCGGACGGTTTTTAGTGATATGGACAGGAGTATGACGAAAAGTGGCGTCGTTTCCCGTTATTCCCCACAATATGCATGCTACTTGCTCGCCCGCAGGCGAATATGCGAGGCGTCCGTAGGAAAGGAATCGCAGGCAAATGTCACGCAGTCTGATTTTCGTCAAGCATTCCATGCCCGCGCTCGAACCGGGCATACCATCGCGGGAATGGCGTCTCTCGGATGAGGGGCGGGCACGATGTATGCCGCTCGCGGAACACCTCACCGTGTATCAGCCCATGGTGATTGCCGCCAGCGCCGAATCAAAGGCGACTGAGACAGCCCGGATTGTCGCGGCACTGCTTGCGGCGCCCATCGAGATCGTTGCGGACCTGCATGAGAACGACCGCACCGGTCTCGGCTGGCTCGATGCCGATGAACTGGAACAGAGGATCGCCCGCTTCTTCGCAGAGCCGGACCGCCGCATCATGGGCAATGAGACAGCAGACGAAGCGGACGCCCGGTTCGCAGCGGCGGTCGCGGCGGTCTGCGCGCGGCATCCGCACGGGAATATCGTCATCGTTGCACATGGAACAGTGATCACGCTCTTCGTCACGCGCCGCGCCGGGCGGGAACCGTTTCCCTTTTGGAAGCGGCTCGGCCTGCCCTCGTTCGTCGCCCTCTCGTTGCCCGATTTTGGGGTACGAGCAATCAATGACCGCATTGAATCCGCGTGAGCCAGGAAGTCTTCATAACCCTTGTATTCGTCGAAGTTGCGTTTCAACTGCCTGCAGCGTTTGAGGACTCACATGCCCCCACCGCTGATCGAGCCGCTCGCGTGAAAGAACGCGAATCTGCTCGCACATCACGAAACTCGGCCGTCGGACACCACCCTCTGGTGACATAACGGAAACATGGCTGGGAATCTGCCGCTCAATGGTGGTCAACGGGAGACCAATCACGAGCGCCGCTCGGCTCCGATTAAACGGATCAATAGAAACAATCAGGCAGGGCCGCCTATCCCCTTGTTCATGCCCGCGAACCGGATTGAAGTCTACCGTCCAGATATCGCCTCGTAGCGGTATGAAAGGATCATTCTGCATGCTGATCGGCCTGTGATGTCAATCGCTCATCGTCATAGGGATAGTCAGCGAGGCCGTCCATCAATGTCGTATCCCAAAGTGCATATTCCTGTTGCTCTTCCGCGTTCGCTATCGGATCGGCGCGTAACGCGGCATAGCCGGCATCGAATTGCGCCCAATATCGCCGTTCTTCCTCTTGTTCGACGAGGCGCTGAACGACCGCTCCCATCGGCGCCCCGGCCTCCTCCGCAAGCGACTGCAATCGTACATAGACCGTATCAGGAACGCGAATGAGATGTGAAGAAGCCAATGACGATCCCTCCCGTTACTCCATCAGTCTACAAGAGAGTATACAACCGTGGCATAGCGCTTCACGCGCACACCCATCGGCATCAACACCGCGACTATGTCGGCGGCGTCGCTCGCATGCGGAAACGGCGATTGCGCCCCTTCGCCATGCGACGTATCCTTAGCGAGAGCGAAAGGGCACGGCAATGCAGACACAATCCCGCAGCGACGCGCTCGTTGTCGCGTACATCGAACAGAACCCCGACCGCCCCGGTAAAGACGAAGCGCGTCTGAAACCCTATGGCGTCTCAGTTTGGGCAATCATCGGGTATTGGCAAGCATCGAAGGGTGATAATCGCGAAACCGCAGCGGGGTATGATGTCCCCATCGAGGCGGTCGAAGCAGCAGTCGCCTATTACGAGCGGTACAAAATCATCATAGATAATCGCCTCGACGCGAATCTGGCGGCATAGGGAGGATGGTCGGATTTCTTCTCGACCATAACGTGTCAGCCAAACTCGCGCCATTGCTTCACCTTCAGGGACATACGGCGATCATCGCATGGGAAATCAAAGTACTCATCGCACCGGGCATCATCATGCATAATGCCTTGTATGAATGGCAATCGCGCGATGGCTGGCAACGCCGTCCGCTGCCACCGGATTGAAAGGAAAGTGAACGATGCTCGCGGTACAAATCACGCCACCTGTCGCGCCAGATACATTGAAACCGATGGAGATCGCGGAACCGGAGCCGGGGCCGGGCGAGGTGCTGGTGCGGCTCCAGGCAGCGGCGCTCAATCACCGCGATCTCTATCTCCTGCAGGGGGGGCGGACGCCGGAGGGGCACGCCTTCGTCCTCGGCTCGGATGGTGCGGGCACGATCGAGGCGATTGGCCCCGGCGTGCGCGAGGCGGGCGTCGGCGATCAGGTGCTCATCTACCCCGCCATGCGCTGGGGGAACAAAGAGAGCGCGCCCGGCCCCGGCTTTGATGTGCTCGGCGGCACGGATAACGGCGCCTTCGCGCAGTACATCGCGCTGCCACTCGAAAATGTCCGCCGCAAGCCGGATCATCTCTCGTGGGAGGAAGCGGCGGCGTTGCCGCTCTCCGGCCTCACCGCCTACCGCGCGCTCATCCCGCGCGCCGGATTACAGGCGGGGGAGAGCGTGCTTATCCACGGCATTGGCGGGGCGGTGGCGCTTGCCGCCTTGCAGATTGCCGTCGCGAAGGGCGCGCGCGCCATCGTCACAAGCAGCAGCGACGCGAAACTGGAGCGGGCGAAGGAACTCGGCGCCGCTGTGCTGATTAATTACGCGCAAACAGACTGGCTGGAAGCCGTCACGGCGGCGACGGAAGGCGAGGGAGTGGATGTCGTGCTCGAAAGCGTCGGGCAGGCAACCTTCGCGGGGAGCATCACCGCCGTCAAAGCGGGCGGGCGGATCGTGACGTTCAGCACAACGACGGGCGGCACGCCGACGATCAATATCCGCGAGCTCTTCTGGAAGCAGGCGAGCATCCTCGGCACGACGATGGGTAGCCCGATGGATTTCACCGGCCTTCTCGAACTCTACCGCGCGCATACCCTCCACCCGATCATTGACCGCGTCTATCCGCTCGTGGACGTTGGTGAGGCATTCGGGCGACTTGCGGCGGCAGAGCAGTTCGGCAAGATCGTCCTGACGATCCCATGAGCGCCAACGCACACCACGCGGACGAAACGCGTGCGTTCCACGCGCCGGACGGCATCACGATCCTGCCCTTCGCGATGCCCGGCCTCACGCATCTCTCCTTCGTCGAGGGACACATCCCGCCCCGCCCCGAACCGTACCCGATCCACCTGCACGGCACGCTCGAACAAGTGACGTACGTGCTGGCGGGCCATATTACCGTCACGACGTGGGATACTGAGAGGGGCGAACCGGCGACGTTCGCGGCGCTGGCAGGTGATGCATTCGTGACGCTGCCCCTGCAAACACTCGCCTTCGCGAACACCGGGCCGGAGGAGGCGCGCGTCCTCTTTATCTGTGCGCCCGCCTATCCGCCGGACGACAGTGATACCCTCCTCGTACCGACGCATCATGCCCCAACCACCGAAGAATTGGTATGGTCACTAGGACGGCGTTAGGCAGTGGTAAATGCGTTTGCCGTCAGCACACGGGCGTGCATAGGTATACCACCGTAGTGCGTCTTCCGTTTCAATCGTTCCTTCATACTAAAAGATCGTACCCTGCCGATTCAACCGCGCGGCGGAATGCCGTCTCGTCCAGCGTCAGGCCAAAGCCCGGCGTGTCTGGCACGTCTACCCAGCCATCGCGGACGATATAGCCGGAGGCATCGAGGCCGGGCGTTGTCACCTCATCCCACTCGACATACGTGAAGCCCCGGATCGCCCCGGCGAGATGCGCGGCGGCGTAGTTGC
>JALYUS010000543.1 GCA_030853625.1 Chloroflexota bacterium | reverse complement strand
GATCGGATTCGGCATGTTTCGTCTCCTTCCCGTATCTCACCCACACACCGCATCGGCACGAGCGACTATTCCGCTATATCGCGCGGTGGCTGTACAAAGGCCTCTCCGGCCGGCTGTCGGATAGAAGGTGGTCGTCCCGACTGCGTGACGATGCCGCTCATATGCGTCAGGGGCCGCGTCACGGTATCCAGCATCGTGTGCGGAATGCCCTTGAGGTAAAAATCGAAGAACGCGCGCATGTCCCCGAGCATCTGTCGGACGTTCGCGGGGGACGCGACGTAGTAGGTCTCGCCCGGATAGGCCTTGTACCAGAAGGGCTTATAGTTCGCTTCGAGTACCGACGCAAAGTCGCGGGACGAAGACGAACCGGGATAGCGGCCTTCGCCATGGATGAGGAAGCACGGCGTCGTCGCCTCTTTGAGAGAGTAAAGCGATGAGCAGCGGCGGTAGACCGCTTCCGCCTCCGGTAATGCGCCGAACTCGAACTCCAGCAGTTTCAGGTGACGTAATTCCTGCTCATCCGCCATGTGCAGAAAATCGCCGTAGCCGGAGCATGGAATCGCCGCCTGAAAGACACCGGGTGGTGCGAAGGCGACCGCATCCATACTCATGATCCCGCCGTAGCTCGTGCCCGTGATGCCGATATGCTTCGCATCCACTTCCGGCAGTGTCCGCAGATGGTCCGCACCAGCGATGACATCGCGGAGATCATCATGGCCCCAGTCGCGGTCATTCAAATCCTCGAACTGCCGTCCATAGCCCGAGCTACCGCGAATGTTGGGCTGGAGTACGACATACCCTGTTTGTACGAAGAATTGCACATGCGGTTGAAAGGAATCCATGTACTGGCTCGTCGGGCCGCCATGTACCCACACGATACCCGGGGACTTCCGCGCCTCGGCGCGCTGTGGCCGATAGAGGTAAGCGTGAATCTTCAGCCCATCGAAGCTCTCATAGACAATCTTTTCGGGCATCACGAGGTTTTCCCGCACTCCTCCGCCGAGCATCGAGTGCGTCAGTTGACGCCGATTACCACCCGCGACATCGACGATCCAGACGTCATTCGGTATCGTGAGGGTACCAGAGAGATAACTCAGTCGCGTCCCATCCGGAGACCAGGCAGGGGCACCGCATACGCCCGTCTCTGGCGCGACAACGACGCGCGGCGCGCCACCATCCACACCGATGACGCGAAGATCCAGTGTGCCGTTGTGGTTCTCGATGTACGCGATCGATCTGCCATCAGGAGACCAGGCAGCGTCGCTCTGATCGGCATCCGCCGGGGCAATTTGCCGCAGCTCGCCGCCGTCCATGGATGCGGCCCAGACGTTGATCCAGCCGCTCCGATGCGAGCGAAAGAGGAAGGTCTTCCCATCCGGAGAGATAATCGGGGCGCCGAAGGTCCTGCCGTAATGGTAATCGAAGAAATCGGTGTCGTTCAGGATGACTGCGGCGTTCTGCCCGTCCCGATCCATGCGGATTACTTCATGATCGGTCCATGCGTCGTTCAGGCGAACGTAGAAAATGTATGCGCCGTCCGGTGTGAATGAGGGATAGACCTCATACCGGCGGTCTTCGGTCAGGCGTACCGTCTCGCCCGTCGGGACATCGATGCGATAAATATCGAAGGCTCCGTAGCAATTGCTGGTCGCGACGATCGTCCGTCCGTCCGGCGCCCAGTCGAACGCTTCAATCCGCGCGCCGAGGCGGGTCAACTGGGTGTCGGCGGAGCCATCCGCGTGCCAGAGCCAGATCTCGTCCACGCCCGATTTCGCCGAAACATAGGCAATCGCGGTACCGTCCGGTGACCACTGCGGCAGAAAGGTTGCGAGATGCCCGACGCCTCCCATCCCGACCGTCAGGCGCGTCAGGATACCGCTCGACGCGTCGGCGCTCCACAGTTCGGGCGCGCCGCCAAGGCTTGAGACAAAGGCAATCTGCGAGCCGTCGGGCGACCACTGCGGTCGCTCCGCTCCACCGAGCGAGCGGACGGCGAGGATCTGGTCAACCGAGAGACCGGATACATGTGATGGATGCGTGGCGGTCACGGGCAGGCTCCTTATCGCACTAATGGTCAAGCAGATCGGGCGATCCGGGGGTCGATGAAACCGTAGAGCAAGTCAATGCAGAGGTTGACGAAGACATAGACGCTCGCGACGAAAAGGACGCTGCCCTGGGCGGTCGGGAAATCCCGCGCCTGGAGCGCTTCCACGAGGATCCGCCCGATGCCACGGCGCGCGAAGACCGTCTCGATGATCACCGCGCCGCTCAGCAGGCTCCCGAATTGCAGGCCAACG
>JALYUS010000535.1 GCA_030853625.1 Chloroflexota bacterium | reverse complement strand
ATCGCACCCGGTGGAGAAGCCCGCATGCGTGATGCGCAAACAATTCGCGTCTTGATCGTGGATGACCACCGGATGGTGCGCAGTGGTTTGCGCGGCTTTCTGGAAGGGGAACCGGGGATCACCGTGGCCGGCGAGGCGGAGAGCGGCGAGGATGCGATCGCCGGCCTTCCGGCACTAACGCCCGATGTGGTCCTCATGGACCTGATGATGCCCGGCATCGGTGGCATCGCGGCGATTGACGCGCTCCGGCACGCCTACCCGTCTCTCAAAATCATGGCGCTCACCAGTTTCGCGGACGATGAGCAGGTCTTTCCCGCCCTTGAAGCGGGCGCGAACGGCTATCTCCTCAAAGATATAGATCCGGACGAACTGGTTGCCGCCATCCGCGCCGTGTATGCGGGCGAATCGCCGCTCGATCCCGAAGTCGCGAAACGGCTCGTTTCCCGGTTTCAGCGCCCCGCCACGGCTCCAACCGACACGCGGGCATCGCACGAGGCGCTGACCGAACGCGAGTGCGATGTTCTCCGGCTCCTGATTCAGGGGAAGAGCAACAAAGAGATCGCCCATGCGTTATTCATCGGCGACCGGACGGTCAAGAGCCACCTGAGCGCCATCTTCCAGAAACTCGATGTCACCGATCGCACGCAAGCCGCGCTCTATGCCGTCCGGCACGGGCTTGTGAGCAATGAGCAATGAGCAATGAGAGCCTGACTCTCAGCACTCAGCATGCCTCTCATACTTTTGGACGATCTTTCGGCTTCCCATCTGACCGATGTGCCGCTCGTGCTCTCCCCGTACAGTGAGGGGAGAAGGACGGGCCGCGATTCGGCGATGAGGAAATTCCGTGGCATGCATTCAGACAACAACGACGGTCCGCATTCTCCTGGTGGATGACGCGGAATCGGTGCGCCGCGCGCTTCGCCACATCCTCACGAGTGAGCCGGATTTTGCCGTGATCGGTGAAGCGGCCGATGGCATGCGGGCAGTCGCGCTCGCGGCGGCGCTGCGGCCGGACATTATTGTGATAGACCTCAACTTGCCCGGTCTCAACGGGATCGAAGCAGCCCGGCGCATCCGCGCGGCGGACGATGCGGCGGCAATCATCATGCTCACCGCGCTCGGTGGAACGACGACACGCGCTGCCGCGTCGGACGCGGGTATCGCCTTGTTTCTTGAGAAGGGCGACGACCTCGATGATCTGGTCGAACGCATCAGAAGCCTGCATGAACGAAACAATGCGCCCGAACACGCTGTCTGAAAAGCGTGAGCGGCCCCTTCATTCGGTGCACGTAGTGAACCGACGCACAGGCTCATCGGTATGCACAGTGGCGGCATGTCACATGCGGCGCGCGATCGGCGATCACGCTGTGTGGGAGGGGGATGAATGGAGAAGGAGAGCGACTATTTATGCGCGCATTGACACCCATTCTGACGTTCGCATCGGGTCGGCGGGCCAAATGGCTTGTCGTGCTTTTCTGGGTGATCGTTCTGATCGTCGCGGTCCCCTTCGCGAGCAAATTAATGTCCGCCGAATCGAACGAGGCATCGAGTTATCTGCCCGGCAGCGCGGAGTCCACGAAAGTCCTCGCGCTCGAAAAGCAGTTTCCTTCCGGCCAGACCGCGCCCGCCATCGTCATCTACTACCGCGCCACCGGTCTTACCGACGCGGACCGCGCCAGGGCGGCAGCAGATAATGCCGCAATTGTCGCGAAGCGCCTCGACCTCGCGTTGCCACCGTCGCCGCCGATCCCCTCGCAGGATGGCAAGGCGATCCTCTACAGTGTGCCGTTTCAGGATTCTCCCCAGGCGGATCGTCTCGTTGCCTCGGTCAAGGCGCTACGAAGCCTCGTCAGCGCGGGAAACGATGGGCTTGATGTGAAGGTGACAGGGCCGGCGGGCTTCGCTGTTGACTCGAACGCGGTGTTCGGCGACATCAACTCAAAACTCCTGCTCGCCACGGTCGGCATCGTCACCATATTGCTGCTCATCACCTACCGCAGCCCCTTTCTCTGGCTCTTGCCCTTGATCTCCGTTGGTCTGGCAAACCAGATCACCTCGGCGGCGGTCTACGGCGTCGCGCGGGCGGGGCTGACCGTAAACGGACTGAGCGCGGGCATCCTGACCGTGCTCATTTTCGGCGCGGGTACGGACTACGCGTTGCTCCTGATCGCCCGTTACCGCGAGGAACTCCGTCATCACGAAGATCGCCACGAGGCAATGGCGGCCGCTTTACGGCGCGCAGGCCCGTCAATCGGGGCATCGGGCGCAACGGTGACGATCAGTCTGCTCTGCCTGCTCGTCGCGAAATTGAACAGCAATCGCGGGCTGGGGCCGGTCAGCGCGATCGGTATCGTTCTGACCCTGATCGCGATGCTCACACTGCTGCCCGCGCTCCTCGTCATTGTCGGGCGGGGCGTCTTCTGGCCGTTTATCCCGCAATACGGCTCCGCGTCGCATGAAGAATCGGGCATCTGGGCGCGGATCGGCGCCGGGATCGCCCGGCGTCCCCGCCTCGTTTGGATCGCCGTGGCGCTCATCCTCGGGGTTCTTGCTGTAGGATTGATTGACACGAAGAGCAACCTCTCGCAGGCGAACGGCTTCCGTTCGACGCCCGATTCAGTCATTGGGCAGCGCCTTGTCGCGGCGAGTTATCCGTCCGGCGCGAGCGCGCCGGCGACAATCATCGTCCGCCCGGCGGCGAAGGTCGAGGCGGCGCGCGCGGCAGCCCAGGCGAATCCCGCTGTCGCGATGGTCGGCCCGGCGGAGCGGAGCGGCGACCTCGCGCGCTTCGATGTCACCCTGAAATCCACGCCCGACAGCGCGGCATCGTACGCTGCGGTTGACCAACTCCGCGCGCAGGTCAAGACAGCGGCGGGGCCGGATGCATTCGTCGGCGGCAATGACGCGATCAGCCTCGATACAAACCGCGCGTCGAACCATGACATCAAAATCATCCTGCCACTCGTCCTGCTCGTCGTGTTGATCGTTCTCTGCGTCTTGTTGCGGGCGATTGTCGCGCCCGTGCTGCTGATACTCACGGTCATTCTCTCCTTCGCGGCGTCGCTCGGCGTCAGCGTCGTCGTCTTCGACAAAGTCTTCCATTTCGCGGGGGAAGATTCGTCGCTGACGC
>JALYUS010000711.1 GCA_030853625.1 Chloroflexota bacterium | reverse complement strand
GTGCGCGTGATGTCCGAGACGTAGTGCTTGTATCGCCCGCCGAAGTCGAAGACGACCGCGTCACCCGCGCCGATTACGCGGTCGGCGGTGCTGTAGTGTGGGCTGGCGCTGTTCGGGCCGGAGGCGCAAATGCAGAAGGCGACAGATTCCATGCCATGATCGCGCATCAGGCCCATCAGCCGCTCGCCCGCCTGCCGCTCGGTCAACCCGGCGATCGTCGTCTTCGTAAAGTCTATCCATGCCTCGTCGGTGCGGTGTGACGCCTCGCGGATCAGCGCGACTTCCGCCGCGTCTTTGCACATTCGCAATTCGCGCATGATGCCGCCCGCGATCGTCCACTGCACTTCCGGCAGATGCTGTTGCATCTTGATGAGGAAACTCGCCCACAACTCGTCACCGGACGCGACGGAGCGGGCGCCGGTCTCCCAGATAATGTCCGCCGCGATGCTCGTCGGCTCGGCGGTCTCCTCCCACGCGACGGGCTCAAACGGCACTCCCGCCGGGGCGAGACGCGGCGCTTCCAACTGCGGCACGACGATCTTCGGCTCGCCCTCCTTCGGGACGATCATCAGCGTCAGCCGCTCGCTATTGTGCGACGGGTAGCCCGCGAGGTAGAGCAAGTCCGATCCGACGCCAATCGCCAGTGCGTCCACGCCCTGCCGTGCCATCTCTGCCTGCGCCCGTCGCACCCGGTCGTGATAATCCGTTCGCTGCTCATCTGCCATAGCATTCCTCCTTCGGAGAGTGGACAGTAGACGGTAGTCAGTGGGGACAATCCCATTCTGTCTACTGACTACTAGATAACATGCGCAGTAAGTGAGGAGGATGATTTGCCCCCTCCCCACTCGCTGCGCTCAATCGCCTATCCGCCAATTCGCCCGGTTCACCAGCCCCGCCACCGCCCGATTGCGGGCCGTCATTCCCCGCCGATGGTGCCGATCGCGCTGCGTCAGACATTCGTACCGGCGCAGCCGCCCGATCACATGCTCGACCGGCACCCGGCGTCGTGCGAACGCCGTGTTATACACGACATCCTCCGGCGGACGCGGTTGACCGCGTGGCTTGCGCCGGGGCGTCGCTCCCCGCACTCCCGGTTCCATCCCGTCCATACCGACATACGCTAAATCTCCACAGACCCCGACGCCGGACGGCAACCGAGGCAGCAAGCCCGACCCCTTCAGCACGGTCAGATCGGCTGTCGGCCCCCGCACGCTCGGCGGCATGTCCACGATCCGTCCGTCCCGCTCATCCACGCCGGGCGCCCTCTGGGCAGCATGCGTCTTGACGGTGTGCGCCTTCTTCTTACCGCTATACCACCGATCCGCTTCGCCCCGGTCTTTGTGTCGCTGCACCCGCTGCTCGTACGTGTCCACCAGCACCGCCAATCCCGGGGTCTCCCGCAGCAGGTCATCCAGGTGTACCCGGCGTTTCCGACCGGGGTCGGGCAGTCGCATCGTGTCCAGCCCCGCCGCTTCCAACAGCGGCACGAACCGGTGGCGCGTACGCAACGTGATCGTCTCGCTCACCCCGAAGAGGTAACCGAGCACTGCATCCGTCGGATAGCGCCGTAACCAGACGACCGTCAGCAGCATCTGGTCGCGCGCAGTCAGGGTGAACTGATGACCACCCCCGATGTCCCGCTGCCGATCAGGCCGACCAAGCCGCTGCCGTTCGGCGGCAGTATAGTGTGGCAGCAGGTCGGCAGAGAGTGCATCGAACTGCGCGACGGTCAATCCCGTCATCGCCTGAAAGACACCAGGGACACGGCTGAGTTGGGCGTATTGCAGTATCATGCTCTCCACTCTAGCAGACCTTCGCCTTACTGCGCACGTTATCTACTGACTACCGTCTACTGTCCACTCTCCACTGTCTACTTCCCCCTGTCAATCACGCGCAGGGCGGGCCGCGGTGGGCGGCGAGGGCCGGGCTGGCGCCCCACTCGGCCCAGCCGCCATCGTAGAGTTTGACGTTCACGTAGCCGAGCGCCTTGAGGGCGAGGAAGGGCAGCGCGGCGTCATTGCTGAACGTGCCGTAAATCGCGATGTTCCGATCCGGCGTCGCGCCGATGCTCGCCAGCATTGCCCGCAACGCATCCGGCGAGCGGAAGGCCGGGAGGTCCGGGCTATAAATGAACGCTGTCCACGGCAGGCGGCGGGCATTCGGGATGCTGCCGATCTGCATCGTGTTCTCCCAGGTCTGTGCCATCTCGGCGTCGGTGCGGACATCGAGGATGACCGCGTGCGGATCGGTCGTTGCCTTGAACATATCGCAGCGGTTAATGAGGAGCGATTCGTCCGGCAAGTCGCGATAGAAGACGTGTGGCGCGGTGTGCGTCCGCTGCTCGATTGCGTACCCCGCCGCCGTCCAGCCCGCCAGCCCGCCATTGAGGATACGGACATTGGGATGGCCCGCATACCAGAGCGCCCAGGCAAAGCGCGCCGCCGCCCGATTATCGGTGCGGTCGTAGACGATCACCAGCGTCTTTTGCTCGATGCCGAGGCTCCCGAAGGTCTTCTCGCGCTCCGGTGTCCCCGCCAGCCGTCCATACGTGTCGGAGTGGAGTTCGACCAGGTCCTGCCAATACGCATGCACGGCACCCGGCACATGACCGAGGAGATACTGCGGGTGGTCCGAGACATCAATGATGCGGATGTCCGGCGCATTGATGTGCTCCGCGACCCACGACGGTTCCAGAAGCGCAATGTCCGGCCACGGATAGATCGGCAGCGGCGTTGCTGTTGCGCCAGTCATTGGCGTCGCGCCCGTCGAGCAGGCAGAAAGGAGGAGAGCGATGAGGAGGAGAGCAAACCCCCCAGCCCCTTTCCCGTTACGGGAAAGGGGAGCGAACCTCCCGGAGCCTGAGGGGTTGGATAAGACGGCCCGATAATTGGAATGCGTCACCCCTTCCCGTTTCGGGCAGGGGCCGGGGGTTAGGTATCTCATGCCATGAGCGTAGCACATGCGGGCCGATTGCGGTACGATGCCGGGCAGGAAACGGGGATGAGAGGGCGGTTGCGCCGCCATCGCGACGAGTGGAGAGGAACACAGCCCGTATGGCAACCACGACACTGCGGCCGGAAACGACGAGCGCGGGCGATGCTCCGCCGCCTTTGGAGCCGGTGCTCTTCACCCTCGGCTCGCCGGGACGCCGCGCGGTCTCTTTCCCCGCGCTCGATGTCCCTGAAGCGCCGTTGCCGACCGAGTATCTGCGCGAGAACGACCCGAACGACACGCTCGCCTGGCCGGAACTCTCCGAATTGGAGGTCGTCCGCCATTTCGTCCATCTCTCGCACCTGAACATGGCAATTGATGTCAACTTTTACCCGCTTGGCTCCTGCACGATGAAGTACAACCCGAAAGTGAACGAGGTTGTTGCGGCAATGCCCGGCTTCGCGGCAATTCACCCCTACCAACCGGAGGCATCCATTCAGGGCGCCCTCACGATTATGTATGACATGCAGGAGTACCTGGCGGAAATCTCCGGCTTCGATGCCGTGACGCTCTGCCCGGCGGCGGGCGCGCACGGCGAACTGACGGGTATCCTGCTCATCCGTGCCTATCACGAGAGCCGGGGCGAGGGGAATGCGCGGCGCGTCGTACTCGTGCCGGACAGCGCGCATGGCACGAACCCCGCGACCGCCGCGATGAGCGGGTACAAAGTCGTCACGGTGAAGTCGGACGCGCGCGGCAATGTGGACGTCGAGGCGCTCCGTGGCCTCGTCGGGCCGGATACTGCCGCCTTGATGATTACGAACCCGAACACGCTCGGCCTGTTCGATGAGCATGCGAAAGAGATCGTCGCGATCGTCCACAGCGTCGGTGGCCTCGTCTACAACGACGGCGCGAACTTCAACGCCATTCTCGGCATTGTCCGGCCGGGGGATATCGGCTTCGATGTGATGCACTACAACCTGCATAAGACCTTCTCCTCGCCGCATGGCGGCGGCGGGCCGGGCGCGGGACCGGTTGGCGTCAAGAAGGAGTTGATCTCCTTCCTGCCCGCGCCGTACATCGTCAAGGAGGGCGAGACGTATCGCCTGACGACGCCGGAGCGTTCGATCGGCAAGTTGCACGGCTTCCACGGCAACTGGGGCGTCATCCTCCGCGCCTACACCTATATCCGCTCCAACGGCGGTGCGGGATTGCGGACGATCTCCGAGACGGCAATCCTCAATGCGAACTATCTGTTGTCGCAGGTGCGCGCGAACTATCATCTCGCCTACGACCGCTCCTGCATGCACGAGTTCGTCCTGACGGATCAGAAGCAGCGACCCGCCGTGCGCACACTTGATATCGCCAAGCGGATCATTGACTACGGCTTTCACCCGATGACCGTCTACTTCCCCTTGATTGT
>JALYUS010000708.1 GCA_030853625.1 Chloroflexota bacterium | reverse complement strand
GCCGCCACCGTGATCGCGTCGCGCGTGCGGAGGGCGGCGAGCAGTTCGCTCGCACGCATGTCGGTACGGCGGGTCAGGCGCGTGCGAACATCCTCGCCGAAATCCTCCGGTCGGTCCCGCAGCGACGTCGCATGATACTGTTGCGCTTCGAGCATCATGATGTCCGAGGCCGCAGATCGACCGTCCCCGAACAGCGTCCCGTCTACGTCTTCGGTCGTCGCGCCCAGGTCGCGCAGGACCGCGAACGCGGTATCGAGCGCGGCGGCAACCTCGGCATCGAGCGGATCGAAACCCGCGCCATGCAGCACGCCGAAGCGCATTCCCCGGACGCCCGCACCGAGGTCTTTGCGGTAGTCTCCGACCGGAATGGGGACGGTCATCGGGTCGTTCGGGTCCGCGCCCGCGATGGCATTGAGGACGATCGCGGCATCCTCGACGGTGCGGGTGAGCGGCCCGGCATGGTCGAGCGTCCACGAGAGCGGGATGACGCCCGCCGTACTGACGCGCCCATGCGTCGCCTTCAACCCGACGGTGCCGCAGAGCGCGGCGGGGATGCGGATACTGCCGCCCGTATCGGTGCCCATCGCCATCGCCGCCATGCCCGCCGCTACCGCCGCGCCGGAGCCGCCACTAGAGCCACCGGGGATGCAGTCGGGATTCCACGGGTTGCGCGTCGCGCCGAAGTGCGGGTTATTCGTCGTCACGCCGAAGGCGAACTCGTGCGTGTTCGTCTTGCCAAGCGAAATCGCGCCCGCCTGCCGCAGCAGCCGTGTGACGGTCGCATCCGTATCCGGCACGCGATCCCAGAGGATTTTCGATCCGGCAGCGGTGCGCACGCCCTTCGTCGCGTAGAGGTCCTTGAGCGCAATCGGGATGCCGTGCAGCGGCCCGCGATACGTTCCGTGGGCAATCTCCTCTTCCGCCGCCCGCGCCGCCACCTGCGCGGCCTCCGCCGTGACGGTCACGTAGGCATTGAGAAGCGGGTTCTGCTCGTCAATACGCGCGAGATACGCTTCGGTCAGTTCAATGGGCGAAATTCGCCGCCGCACGATCAGCGCGGCGGCTTCGGCAATGCTCAGGTCAGTCAGATCATTCTGCAACACGCGCTTCCCCCTTTACTCGAAACGCCAAGCCGCCACAGAGAGAATAAGCACAGAGGACACGAAGGACACAGCGGACACAGAGAAGATTCTTTATTTCTTTCCCTCTCTGTGCGCTCTGTGTTCTCTGCGTCCTCTGTGCTATACCCCTCTCCGCAGCGACCTGACGATTTACAATCGTTCCCCAAGCCCGCTATGAAGAGTAGCCGAGATCGGCGCGGCCCAGGCGAGCAATTGCTCGTCGGCGTCGGCGCGGGCAATGCACTGGAAGCCGAGCGGTAGGCCGTTCTCCGCCGCCCCGGCGGGGAGAGTGATCGCGGGCATGCCGGTATGCGTCCACGGCAGATTCATTGCCGGGTTGCCGGTGGAGGCGATTCCTTCCGGCGCGGGGCCGGGCGCGGGCGGGCAGACCCAGAGGTCAATCCCCTGCTCGTCCATCAGCGTCTGCAATTGCGCCCGCACCTGCCCCCGGCTCGCGCGCCCCGCCGCCAGTTGCTCCGGCGTCACCTGCTGCCCATTGCGGAAGGTTTCGGCGGTGACGGGACGGTATTTCGCCTCGTGTGCCGGGAACCAATCGCGATGCAGCGCCGCCATCTCCGCCGTCGCCATCCAGGTGTGCCGTTCGGTAATCGCCGCAATGTCATCGAGCGCCGGGACGCGCCGCACCGTGTATCCCGCCGCCCGAAGCAGCGCGATCTGCCGCGCAAACGCCGCCAATCCTTCCGGCGATGCCTGCGCGAGATAGGCTCCCTCCGGCACGCCGAGGACGGGTCTGCGGTCGTCAGTCGCCGGTCGCCAGTCGCGGCAAAGCGCAGAGGCGACGATTGCCATCCCCGCGACATCCTGCGTGAACAGCCCGACGTGATCCACGGACCGGGAGTAGTAGACGATCCCGGCGGTCGGGATGCGGTCGTAGGTCGGCTTGAAGCCGACGATGCCGCAGAAGGCGGCGGGCCGGATCACCGAGCCGACCGTCTGGCTGCCGAGCGCCAACTGGCAGAACCCCGCCGCGACCGCCGCCGCTGACCCGCTGGACGATCCGCCCGGCGTATGGCCGAGGTTGTGCGGGTTGCGCGTGCCATTCTGCTCGAAGCCGGCGAACTCGGTCGTCACCGTCTTGCCGAGGATCAGCGCCCCCGCTTCCCGCAGCAATCCGACGACTGCCGCCTCCGGCCCCGCGAACAGTTCCGGTGGCACCTCCGACCCCGCGCGCGTCACGAACCCCGCGACATGATAGATGTCTTTCACCCCGACGAGCACGCCAAAGAGCGGCGGGCGCGACGCCGGATCGGGCCACCGCCGTTCCAGTTCCTCCGCATCGCGCAGCAACCGCCTCCGCCGGTTCGATTCCGGCAGCAGCGCGTGAACCTCCATGTCAGCCGATTCCAGCCACGCGCACTTCTCGTTGATGTACTGATCGAGCGGGACCGCGCCGGATCGCAAATCGTCGGCAGCAGCGGCAAGCGGAGCGGGCGCTACATACACGCGAAACTCCCTACTATCGAAAGGCCAAGAGCGACGGGTTTCATCTCGTCCGCCTCATAATACGCGACAGAGAGACCGATTCTCTATAGCACCGTGCCAGATCATCTTCAACGGAATGATCGGGTTTGCCCTGTGATATACTCGTGGTGTGAGCAGAACGAGAGAGGTGTGAAATGTCCAGAGAACGATCGTCAGACCCACCGCAACCACCCCCAAACCCGCCTCGTGGTACATTGCCGTCGGCCCCACCCAAACCACCGCCGCCGCCGATCACGTACACCGGCAATGACACGCTTACAAAGGGTGGACCACCGCAGGGTATTCCATCATATGCTATCCCATCACGACGGGAGTCGTGATCGCGCACGAATTACGGGGTCGGCACTGGAGTAGATGGAATACCCCCCGTCACCATGTGGTTCGGTAGATTGAAGACAATTGTCAAGAGTAGAGTGATGATGGCGGCGAGCGCGAGCAGGACGCCAACATTTAACACGACCCCCTGACGCCGAATCAGTGTGTCGTTGCCGAGCAAGGTATCCTCGGATATGAAGTAGGCAATGCTGTAATACATGTCCTCGACCGTGAATTGTGGATCACGCACATTAGCGCCGATTTGTCTCCGGTACGGTCCATCAAGAAATCTAATTGGTCGGTACGCGAAGAATAGCACGACCAAACTAACAACATAGAGACCGAAGCCGACCAGGATCACTACCCACCAGGAGCGAGAGAGTCCGTCACGCTCGGCAACCAGCAGGGTCGCAAGGAAGGTAATGGCGAGGCTGGGAACCGTGAGCCACGTTGCGGTCTTTTGCGCCAATGCATCGCTCGCTCGTGATTGGTTATCGAGCCGACGCATCATCACATCATAGAAGAGTTCCGCCTTCGATTTCCCCGCATCGGGAACCGGTGGAGGAGGCAGTGTTTGCGAGAGCGAGCGGCGAGGCGATTGTGTGAGCCAAAGAAGCAATTGCTTTGCGACTTGCAGCCACTCCCTCATTGCATCACTCCCTGATAAAAGCGGATGGGTTTATGCCCATCCGCTTCATCATACGCGAGATTCGCCGTACGTTACACGTCGAGGACTTGCACCTCGCGGGCATGGGTCTGGATGAAGCGGCGGCGGGGTGGGACATCCTGGCCCATCAGCATGTCGAAGGTCTCGTCGGCGCGGACGGCATCGTCAATCGTCACTTGCAGGAGGGTGCGGCGGGCGGGGTCCATCGTCGTCGCCCAGAGGTCGTTGGCGTTCATTTCGCCGAGGCCCTTGAAGCGGGAGACTTCCAGTTTCTTGCCCACCAGCGTCTTCTCAAGCACGTCACGTTCCCGCTGATCGAGTACCCACTTCTCTTCCTTACCCCAGGCGACCTTGAAGAGCGGCGGCTGGGCAATGTAGATGTTGCCGTCCGTAATCATTTCCGGCATATGGCGGAAGAAGAAGGTCAGCAGCAAGGTGCGGATGTGCAGGCCGTCCACGTCCGCGTCGGTCATCAGGATGATGCGGTGGTAGCGCAGTTTGCCGATGTCGTATTGCTCGCCGATGCCGACGCCGAGCGCCGTAATCAGCGTGCGGATGGCGTCGGATGAGAGCATCCGGTCGAGGCGCGCCCGCTCGACATTGAGAATCTTGCCGCGCAAGGGCAGGATCGCCTGGAAGCGCCGGTCGCGCCCCTGCTTCGCGGAGCCGCCCGCCGAGTCGCCCTCGACGATGTAGAGTTCGCTGCGCGCCGGGTCGGTCTCCTGGCAGTCCGCCAGTTTGCCGGGGAGGGCGAGGCCGTCCATCATCCCCTTGCGGGTGACATCGCGCGCCTTGCGGGCCGCTTCCCGCGCGCGGGCGGACATCAGGCACTTCTCGACAATCCGCTTGGCGGCAGACGGGTTCTCCTCCAGCCACATGCTGAACGACTCGTTCATTGCCGATTGCACCGCGCCCGCCATGTCCGGCGTCGTCAGTTTGACCTTCGTCTGGCTCTCGAACGACGGATCGGGCAACTTGACGCTGACAATCGCCGTCAGTCCCTCGCGCACGTCATCGCCGGTCAGGGCGTCCGCTTTCTCGCCAAGGATACCCTGCTTACGGGCGAAGTCGTTGATCGTGCGCGTCAGGGCGGCGCGGAAGCCGCTCATGTGCGTGCCGCCGTCCACCGTGTTGATGTTATTCGCGAACGAGAAGGCCGCCTCACCGAAGGTGTCGTTGTACTGCAACGCCACCTCGATCAAGTAATCTCCCACCTGCTTGCGAACGAAGAAGGGCGGCTGATGCACCGCTGTCCGGTGCTTATTCAGGTGGCGCACGTAGGAAACAATGCCGCCCTCGAAGTAGAAGGTGCATTCCTGATCGGTGCGCTCGTCCACAATCGTGATCCGCAGACCCTGTGTCAGGTACGCCTGCTCGCGGAAGCGATTGACCAGCGTGTCGTACGAGTACGACAACTCCTTGAAGATCGTGTCATCGAAGCGGAAGGCGGTCAATGAGCCACGGTCGTCCGGGTTCGGGTTCGTCTTCGTCTTCACCTTATCGAGCGGTTTGCCGCGCGCGTACTCCTGCCAGTAAATCTTGCCGTTCTGGTGCGACTCGACGCGCAT
>JALYUS010000444.1 GCA_030853625.1 Chloroflexota bacterium | reverse complement strand
ATCAGGCGCTCCTCTTGGGTAGCAAGTAACAAGACGATCCGGCATCTCTACTCGTTACTCACGACTCGCGACTTCGTGCTACCCACTTCGCTTCAACTTCCCCGTCCGCTTCGCGTATCGCTCGACGATGCCGAAGACCCACATGCCGATGGGGATGGAGAGCAGCCCGATCAGCAGGAGTGGTACGAGCGTTCCGCCGAGATGCGTCACGCTCTGCCCGTCGAGGATGGCGGCGCGCATGCCACGCAGCACGTAGGTCGCGGGGGAGAGCGTCGCCAGCGGCTGCATCCAGCCCGGCAGGACGCTGACCGGATAGTAGACGCCGGAGACGAGCAGCAGAATGCCGCTGATCACGAAGGTCATCTCCGCGCCGCGTTCCGGGAAGAGCAGTGGCAGAATCGCCGCCACCATCCCGACGCCGACGAATGAGAGCGAGCCAACGAGCAGCACGATTGCCGCCGCCGTCGCGTTGACATGCGACAAATCCACACGGAAGAACGATGAGAGGATGATAAGCAGGATGCCCGTGCGGACGACACCGTAGACAATACTGAAGAGCGCCGTGCCGAGCAGATGCGTGAGCCGCGAGACCGGAGCCATCATCGTGTACTCAATCGTTCCCTCCCACCGTTCCCAGGCGATCATCTCGGAGATGCTGTCGAAGACGGCGCGCAGGTAACTCCAGACGAGCGTGCCGATGCCGAGGTAGAGGATCAGCCGCTGGGTTGCCTCCGGGCTATTGACCGTCTGCTGCGCCTTGCCGATGTACATGATCGAGAGCGAGTTCGCCACGGTGAAGACGAAGAAGGCGATCTCCCACCCCCAATACCGGCGGACGAGATGAATGTTCCGCGCCACAAATGCGTGCGCCCCCCGCCCCTCACGCACGAAGATGCTCGTCGGCGGCGTAGGCACGGGCGGTAGTGATCGTGTGTCAAGCGTGGATGCCATGATGCTCCTTTGTCATAAGTCCCGATGCCGAAACCGAATCAACACAGAGAACGCAGAGGGCGTAGAGAGGGAAAAATTGATTCCTATGTTCCTGTCTCTCATCTCTCCTCCGTGTCCTCTGTGTCATCTGCGCTCGCTGCGCTTCTCCCCGGTTTCCTCATTGTGGGCGCTTTTCGGCATCGTTCGCGAGCGATGTGCCGGTGAGGTCCATGAAGACGTCTTCCATCGTCGGGTGATCGTGCCCTTCCTGGTGCAGGCGGGTCTTCAATTGGGCGCTCGTGCCGAGGGCGACGATGCGCCCCTGATCCACGACCGCGATGCGATCCGTCAGCGCCTCCGCCTCCTCCATGTCGTGCGTGCAGAGGAGGACAGTCGCGTCGTGGCTGTCGCGGACGGCGCGGATGAAGTGCTGCACTTCTTGCTTGGAGCGCGGATCGAGGCCGGTCGTCGGCTCATCGAGCAGGAGGAGCACCGGCGCGGTGAGGAGCGCCCGCGCGATAGCAACCTTCTGCTGCATGCCCCGGCTCATCGTCTCCAGGGGTCGCTTCGCCTGCGCCTCGGTGATGCCAAGCAGATCGAGCGTGCGGAGGATGTCGCGCCGCGCCTCCGCGCCCCGACCATAGAGGCGGCAGGCATAGAGCAGGTTCTCCAGCGGCGAGAGTTTCTTGAAGAAACTCGCCTCCACCGAGACGCGGTTAATCAGATATTTCACCGCCCGGTCGTCCCGCACGACATCGTGCCCAAAGACGGTTGCGCGCCCGGCGTCGGGGAGAATGAGGGTGCTGAGGATGCGAATGATCGTACTCTTGCCGCTCCCGTTCCCACCGAGCAAGCCAAAGACCTCGCCCTTGCCGATCGTGAACGAGATGTCCGTCAGCGCGCGGACCGGCTCCTTCGCGGGCTGCCACGGCCAGCGCAACACACCGCCGAACTGCTTGCAGATCCGGTCAACAACGACGGCCTCGCTCGCCGGGGTCGCGACCGGGAGAGGATGCGCTTCGGTTTCAGTCAGTACTTGCGCCATTGGTTCTGTACCTTTCCGGTAGCGTAGGCTTCAACCTGCGGTACATACGAACAAGATTCACTGCGGGGACGAGACGCAGGCTGAAGCCCACGCTACCAATTCCTGAACGCGATGCTACAAGATAGGTCCGCATATAAAAAACCCCTTTCGCGAACGCCTCGATGTTGGGGGCGGGCGCTCAACGGGCAGGCGCAAAAATCCCGTGAGCCTCGATGTGCCCACGGGACTGGTTTCGTGCGGTTGGAGGATTAACTAATGGTGTCGCACGATCCAGTTGGGCACACTGCCGCCATCGGCAAACGCGGCGCGCGGCTTCCGCCGGTCTACCGTGTTGCTGATGATGTTGAGCAACCACTCGCTCATCGTGTGCCTCTCGTCCAGATGCGTATGCGACATCCCTGCTACTGCCATGATCGAGTGTAGGGGCTGACGAGAGGAAAGTCAATACGTGGCTTCACGCCATTGGTGTTACCAATATCCATCATCGGGCTGACGGAGGAGTCAAAATTTGTACGCATCGAGTAGCCATCCGCGTCGAATACGAATAGAATGCGTTCGTGGGGAAATTGACGCGCTATCGCGACGAAGGGGAAACGATCATGTCCTGGCGACAATGTGAAAGGTATGGACACGCGGGCCGACTATCAAGGATGCGGCGCTGGATTATTACTGTGGCGACCGTGGGCCTCCTGCTCGGCAG
>JALYUS010000436.1 GCA_030853625.1 Chloroflexota bacterium | reverse complement strand
GTCGGACGGCTCCTCACCGTCAATTGCCAGAATGCGGTCGCCGGGGCGAATATCGTACCGCGCCGCGATCCCCTCCGGGCTGACGCCGTCAACGAGCGCGCCTTTGCCAAACAACTTTCTCATTGTGTATGCCTCTCTCCGTCGGCAACTGCGGCGACAGGACGTGCATCCGGCGTCGCTGTCGCTGTGCCGTCATCGGAATGGGCGTGCCACCTGCGCCGCCGCTTCGCGACGCTCGAAAGGAGATGAATCCACTGCGCGCTGCGATGCGGATGCAGGATCGCGCGCGGCAAATTGGCGAGGAAGGACGCGGCATCGGTGAAGGACGCGATGGCGATGTACGAGCCGCCGTACTCCCAGGTACCGTGTCCGTCCGAGCCGACGGTCATCGGTAGATGGTGCGTGATGGCGTATTTCTTCGCGGCCCAGTTATCCATCGGGGCGACCATGCGGCCATTGAAGACTTCAATCGCGTCCACGAGACCCGCCGCGACCAGTCGGTCGAGCGTCGCTTCGCCGATAGCGCCCTTCCGGTAACGGTCATAGGGGTGCGGGATGACGACGATACCGCCCTGGGCGCGGATTGCCGCACAGGTCGCTTCGGGGGGCTGACCGTTGGCAATTTCCTCACGCAAGAAGAGGCCAATAATCTCCCCGGCAGTGGAATAGACTTCCTCGCCGGGAATGACATGAAAATCCGGCCCCCCGGCTTCCTGCGCGGCGGCATATCCCGCGAGATGGCCGTGATTGGTAATTGCGATGCCATCCAGCCCGCGCCGCTTCGCCGCGCGCACCAGCCGTTCCGGGCTGACCGGGCTATCCTGCGAATGCCAGGTGTGGGCGTGGAGGTCTATTTTCCAACGTTGTGCATCCGAACCAGTCATGCCACTCCTATAGGTTCCCGATAACGTGCCACACGCGCTCCTGCGGCGGTGCAAGATTCCCGGTCGCTGCGATTACCACAGTCACGGCGGTAATCGCCGCCGTCTCCGCCCGTAGCACGCGCGGCCCGAGTGATACCGGCACGGCGCCTGCATCCGCCACAAGCCGTGCGACTTCATCGTCCGTCAAGCCGCCCTCCGGCCCAATAGCAATCGCGACGCGGTCACTCACCGTCGGCATCGCGTCGGCCAGCGTCCGTGCCGCGACCGTCTCATGCGCGACGAAGAGGGGCGCGGCGACGGCATGCGCCAGTTCACCGAGCGGAACCGGCCCGCGAATTGCTGGAACGCGGCTACGCCCCGATTGTTCCGCCGCTTCAGCAGCGATCCGCTGCCATCGCTCCCGCGCGTGTCCGTCGTCAGGCCCAATCTTGCGGATCGTATGCGCCGTGACGACCGGCTGGATCGCCGCGACGCCGAGTTCGGTCGCCTTCTGCACGAGCCAATCGAACCGCTCGCCCTTGAGCAAGGCGGGGCAAAGCGTGATCGCGCACGACGGTTCGGGCAGACCGGGCCGCTCCGCGACGACCAGACCGCTGACCGCGCGCGCCTCAACCGTCACGAGGCGCACCCGCCATTCTACCGCATCTGCGGCATCGGTGGGGATCAGGACGATCTCTTCGCTCGCGCGGAGGCGGAGGACGCGGGCGATCTGGTGCGCGACGTCGCCGGCGAGGACGATGGCCTGTGCCGAACGGCTCGTGGCTGGGACAAAAAACCGATGCACGTTTTCTTACCGCCGCCAGGCGCGCAGGGCGACCCAGTCCCCCATCTGCCCGCGCGTAATCTCCACGAATCCGGCCGCTTCGAGCGCGGTTCGCACTTCTTCCTCGCGCTCGACGATGATGCCGCTGGCGACGAGCCAGCCATTGGGCCGCACGCTCGCGTAGAGATACGGCGCCAACTCGCGGATGATGCGGGCGATGATGTTCGCGAAGATGCCGTCGAAGGCGCCGTAATGCTCCTCCGAGCCGAGCGAGCCGACGATCAGCGGGAAACGGTCGCGGCCAATGCCATTCGCCTCGCCGTTGGATCGCGCGGCCTGCACCGCGACCTCCTCGACATCGAGGCCGAGGACGTGCCCCGCGCCCATGCGGAGCGCGGCGATCGCGAGGATACCGCTGCCCGTGCCAACATCGAGCAGCCGGTCGCCGATCTGCACGAGGTCCTCAACGGCGATCAGGCAGAGTTGGGTCGAGGGGTGCAGGCCGGTGCCGAAGGCCATGCCGGGATCGAGCGTGACGACGATGTCGCCCGGCTGCGTCTCATAGTCACGCCACGGCGGCCGGATGACGATGGACTGACCGATGCGATGGACGTGGAAATGCTCCTTCCACGCATTCGCCCAATCTTCCTCCTCGCGCGGCTGCACGGTCAGGTCGCCAACATAGCGCATTTGCGACAGATGCCAGAGCGCCTGTTCGAGCGTGTGAATCGTCTCCTGTGCGGCGGGCGTTTCCGCGATATACGTTGCGACGATGACGGGAGCGTTCGTGTCCACGCGCAGATTATCGCCGTCCCGATCCTGAAGATACTGTTCCTCGATGGCCACGCCGCCCTGATAGCCATAGCGTGCGAAGAGCTCGCTCACCGCCTCGACCGCCTCAGTGTCCGCGCTGACGCGCACCTCGAGCCAGCGCATTATTTCGCTCCCAATGGCGCGCCATCGCTGCTCGCGCCGCCGAGATTGACTTCCGATGAGTCGCCGACATTGACGCTATGGAAGTCGCCATGGACAACGGTATCCGCGCCGACGATGGAGTTCATCAGCATGACATTGGCGATTTCACTATCGCGGTTCAGGATCACATCGCGCACGATGGCATCAGTGATGACGACATTTTCGCCGACACTCGCGTATGGCCCGATGACTGCACGTTCGATCCGGGCGGATGGCGCGATGACCACGGGCGGGATGATGACACTGCCCGTATAGATCGGCGCGGTCGCATGGCTGTCCATCCGGGTGAGCAGGACACGGTTCGTTTCGAGCAAGGTTTCCGGGCGGCCGCAGTCGAGCCAGAGATCCATCGGCGCGGCCTCGATGCGCGCGCCGTCATCAATCATCACCTGAATTGCATCGGTGAGGTAGAATTCGCCTTTCGTCTGCGTGTCCGCCGCCATAATGGCGTCAATGGCGGCGAGGAGGCGGGCCGCATCGCGGAAGTAGTAAATGCCCGTTACCGCGAGGTTGGTCGGCGGATGGCTCGGTTTTTCGATGATCCGCGTGATCCGCTCGCCATCGAGTTCGACGATGCCGAACGCCTGCGGCTTGTCCACTGCTTTGACGAAAATGACGCCGTCCGCGTCCGTCCGCTCCAGGATGGAAAGATCGGTCGCGAAGATCGTATCCGCGAAGGCAATCAGCAACGGCCCGTGCACATGATCGGCGGCGAGGTGGATCGCATGCGCCTGCCCCTTCATCTCCGCCTGATGGACGAAGGAGGAGGAAAAATGGTACTGCCCTTCGACATACTCGCGGATCTGGTCGCCAAGATAGCCGGTGACAAAGACGACGTGCTCCGGGTCGAGTGGCGCGATACTATCGAGGACGTGACCGAGGATCGGCTTGCCCGCTACGCTGACGAGTGGCTTCGGTTTGCTCCATGTGTGCGGCCGGAGCCGCGTCCCGAACCCCGCCGCAGGAATGATGACGTGCACAGACTCCTCCTCGTGATCCACTTCGGTGTGGTGCGCTTGCCCCGATCTTGCGCATTCTACCGCACGAACGGGGCCGTGGAGCGGTCGCGGAATATCCGCGCTGGTCGTGAAGTTAGGTATACTGAGTCGAACGAGCCAGTGGACGCACCGGCGCGGGTGGCTCAAAGAATTCGAGGGTGAGTGATGGGCGAAGAGCGAAAGATGGACGGCATGCGCCCGGCGACGACCGCTGGGAACGCGCCCGATGGCAGAGCAGGTGCGCCCGCGAGCGCGGCATCGATTGAAGAGGAGGCGCTTCTCCAGGTTGATTCGCTGTATCGGACGGCGCTTCGCATGACGCGGAACCCGCAAGACGCGGAAGACCTCGTGCAGGAGACGTATTACCGGGCGTTTCGGTCCGCGCATCAGTTTCAACCCGGCACGAATCTGCGCGCCTGGCTGTTCAAGATTCTGACGAACAGTTTCATCAATCAGTACCGGAAGCGGGCGCGGCACCCGCAATCTACATCGCTCGACGATGTGGAAGAGTTTTATCTCTACAATCATCTGGTGGACAGCGGCGTCCAGCCGGAATCGCCGAACCCGGAGGCGACCGTCATTGACCAGTTCGCGGAGGCGGATGTCATTCAGGCGTTGGAACAGTTGCCGCTGGAGTTTCGGCAGGTCGTGCTGCTGGCGGACGTTGAGGGCTTTTCCTACAAGGAGATTGCCGAGATTGTCGGCATCCCGGTTGGCACAGTGATGTCCCGCCTCCATCGCGGGCGGCGGCGGTTGCAGAAGGAATTATGGGACTATGCGGTCGCATCGGGCTATCTCGATTCGTTGCGCGGGCAGTCGGTGGCGGAAGCAACATCGCGCCCGACGGCGTGAGCGGCAGACCGGACATGGGGAAGTGCAGTGATGATGACGATGACGTGTCAGGAATGTGTCGAGAAGTTGCAGCCGTTCCTCGACCGGGAACTCTCCGGCGCGGAACGGTTGGAAGTTGAGCATCACCTTACCGCGTGCGGCCATTGCGCCGACTCATTCCGCTTCGAGGCCGGCATTCTTCACGTTGTCGGGCGCTGCGGTCGTGCGACGTATGCGAGCGAAGAATTCAAGGAGCGCATCCGCGTCGTCGTGCGAACAGCGATTTCAATCAAGGAATAGCCTCGCTCGACGTGCGATCATGGTATGGTAACGTGGGAATGGATCGTAGCGGCGTACGCCAATAAAAGTAAAAGGGTTTTGCGAGACGATGGCAATCAAAGACTGGATCAAGAGCGCGGGAGAGAAACTGCGTGACGCTGTTGAGCAGGCGCTCCCACCTGCACCCCGCCCGGAACGCGTACCGATCCGTATCCCGGTGGATTACCCCCACCCGCCCCGCCGATATTTCTAGGAAATCCGCTGCTATTGGGCAAGAAATTCAAAATGCGGTTCAGCGTCCGTACCGAGTCGCTGTCGTAATGAGCGGACGGCTGCGCCAATCGGCCGCGCGAAGACCGAGCCAATAATTGAGCCGACCAGTAAACCGAGCAGCAAGCCAACGGCGCCACCGACGAAGAATCGGGCGGATGAGGATGCCATGTCGGGTTCAACCTGCGCGCGATCCATCGTTCGATTCCTTTAGGTAGAAGCGGGGGCCACCAGTCGCTACTGAATGACGAGGAGGCGCGGCGCATCCGCCCAGAGCCGGTCCAGTTGGTAAAATTCGCGCTCGCTTTTCCCGAACGCATGCACGATGACCGCGCCAAAATCCATCAGCACCCACCCGGATTCGGGTGTGCCCTCGACGCGATTGAGCCGCGCGACGCCCGCAGCGCCCGCGTCCGAAAGCGCGCGTGTGATCGCACGGAGCATCCGCACATTGTCCGCAGTGCAAACGACGAAGTAATCGGCGAGGGTGGTCAGGCTGGCAATGTCGAGGACGAGGATGTCGCTGCCGTGGGCGTCCGAAGCGATCTGCGCGAGATCGCGCGCGCGCGCCTGCGCTTCGAGACTGGCATCAATGGGCTGGACCGACATTCACGCTCCTTCAAACCTTCGCAATTGGTCGCATGCACGCTCACGGAAACACGATACCGCACGATGGACGATCATGCAAACCAATCCGCCCATCCCTTTTCGACGCGTGCCAGTGCATACGGCGGTTTGCGAACGGCTGTCCGTACGTGTTATTCTCTGTGAAATTCGTTGCGCGTATGCGGCGTGGCCCGCACCGCCTTGGAGGAGCACCGTTATGTCCGGACATTCAAAGTGGAGTTCGATTAAGCACCAGAAAGGCGCGAAGGACGTGCAGCGCGGGGCGCTGTTCACGAAACTGGCGCGGGAGATCACCGTCGCGGTGCGTGCAGGCGGCGGTGGC